>JARXWK010000016.1 GCA_029916745.1 Dysgonomonadaceae bacterium PH5-43
AAAATACAAAGTTTAACTTAAGAATAATAATATCGGCATCGGGCAAATTATACAATAATTTGTACATATTGTGTGTATCGAGGAGATGTAGTTTTTTTTTGGGGGGGGCAAAGGTAATAGAGACAAACTCAGAACAAGACTGCGAATTTTGGATACTTACGATAAATCATTGATAAAATCGGGTACTATTTGATATTATCGCACAAAAAAAGGCTGCTCATAAGAACAACCTTTTTTTGTATTTAGAGATAAATTACTCTTTCTCTGTTTTAGGAGCTTCAGTTTGAGGTGCATCAGCAATATTTTCTTCTACTACTGGAGCTACTTCTTCTACTGTTTGAGCAGTAGCTTTTGCAACTGTTGCTTCTTCTGTAGTTTTACCTGAACCTCTTCTAGAACGACGTGTTTTAGCTGCCTTTGGAGCTGCTTTTTCTTTCAACATCAATTCGTTATAGTCTACTAATTCTATAAAACACATAGAAGCATTATCCCCTAAACGATTTCCGGTTTTAATTATACGAGTATATCCACCTGGACGATCGCCTATCTTAAGAGAAACTTCTTTGAATAACTCAGTTACTGCATACTTGTTTTGTAACTCTTTAAACACAAGACGTCTAGAGTGAGTTGTATCGTCTTTTGATTTAGTGATTAGCGGCTCTACAAATTTACGTAGTTCTTTTGCCTTAGCTACAGTCGTAAAAATTCTTTTGTGCATAATTAAAGATGTTGCCATATTTGATAGCATGGCAGCTCTGTGCGAATAAGTACGACCTAAGTGATTTACTTTTTTATTATGTCTCATCGTTAATTATCGTTATCTAATTTATATTTAGAAATATCCATACCAAAACTTAGATTTAGTCTTTCTAGCAATTCGTCCAATTCAGTCAAAGATTTTTTACCGAAGTTACGGAATTTCAACAAATCATTCTTTTGGTACTTAACCAATTCGCCCAAATATTCTACATCTGCAGCTTTAAGACAATTTAAAGCTCTTACAGAAAGATCCATATCTGTCAATTTAGTCTTAAGTAATTGACGCATATGAAGAACTTCTTCGTCAAATTCTTCATTAATTTCAGGACTTGAAGTTTCTAAATGAATTTTTTCATCAGAGAACAACATGAAATGATGAATTAAAATACGAGCTGCTTCTTTCAATGCTTCTTTAGGGTGAATTGAACCGTCAGTAGTTATTTCTATCGTTAACTTTTCGAAGTCTGTTTTTTGTTCAACACGAAAAGGATCAACGCTATACTTAACATTCACTATAGGTGTATAAATAGAATCTATAGCAATCTGATTAACATCATCATTTTCTGTTCTGTTTTCTTCAGAAGGAACATATCCTCTACCTTTACCTATAGTAGCTTCAATTTTGAAACTTGCATTTTTGTCTAAGTGACAAATCACGAAATCAGGATTTAAGATTTCAAAACCAGCTAATTGTTTACCAATATCTCCTGCTTTAAACTCATCTACTCCTGATACAATAATCGACACTTTTTCACTCTCTATATCTTTAACAGTTTGCTTAAATCTTACTTGCTTAAGATTCAAAATAACATTAGTTACATCTTCTAAAACTCCTGGTATTGAAGCAAATTCATGCTCCACTCCGTCAACTTTAATTGATGTAATAGCAAAACCTTCTAAAGATGACAAAAGTATACGGCGAAGAGAATTACCTATTGTAATCCCATAACCGGGCTCAAGCGGACGGAATTCGAACTTTCCGTACTTGTTATCCGCTTCCAACATTAATACTCTATCTGGTTTTTGAAATGCTAATATCGCCATATTGACTTTTTTATTTAGAATATAATTCTACGATTAATTGTTCTTTAATATTTTCAGGAATATCTTCTCTTGCAGGAATATGTAAAAATTTAGCACTCATTGAAGCGTTATCATATTCAATCCAAGGATATTTACTGTGATTTATTCCAGTAACACTATCTAAAATTACTTCTAACGATTTAGATTTTTCACGAACACCTATTATTTGTCCGGGTTTAAGCGAATAAGAAGGAATATTTACAACATTTCCGTCTACTACTATATGACGGTGAGATACTAACTGACGAGCTGCAGCTCTTGTTTTAGCTAATCCCATACGATAAACAACGTTATCTAAACGACATTCCAATAATTGAATAAGAATCTCACCAGTAATACCACTTGCTCTAGATGCTTTTTCAAATAAATTACGGAATTGTTTCTCTAAAACGCCATAAGTATATTTTGCTTTTTGTTTTTCACGTAATTGAATACCATATTCAGAAGTTTTTTTCTTTCTTCCGTTTCCGTGTTGTCCAGGAGGGTAATTCTTTTTACTAAGAACCTTGTCTGGTCCGAAAATAGGCTCACCAAATCTACGTGCGATTTTTGTCTTTGGTCCAGTATATCTTGCCATTTTATTTATTTATTAAATTTTCTTTTGGATTAGAAACTGTGCAGCCGCGATTACAGAGAGGGGTGTTGTAATCTATTCACACATTCTTATCCTATACAGGTAAATTAATTAAACTCTTCTTCTCTTTGGAGGACGACATCCGTTATGAGGAAGTGGGGTAACATCAATAATTTCAGTTACTTCTATCCCTGCACCATGAACTGTTCTAATAGCTGATTCACGACCATTACCAGGACCTTTCACATAAGCTTTCACTTTTCTCAATCCTAAATCAAATGCAATTTTTGCTGCATCTTGAGCTGCTAATTGAGCTGCATAAGGAGTATTCTTTTTAGAACTCCTAAATCCCATTTTACCTGCAGAAGACCATGAAATTACTTGACCTTCGCTATTCGTAATTGAGATAATAATGTTGTTAAAAGAAGAATGAACGTGAAGTTGACCGTTTGCGTCAACTTTCACTACTCTTTTTTTAGCTGCGACTGTTTTTTTTGCCATATTTAATTATTATTTAGTAGCTTTTTTCTTGTTTGCAACTGTTTTCTTTCTACCCTTACGTGTACGGGCATTGTTTTTTGTACTCTGACCTCTTACAGGCAATCCGATACGGTGGCGCACTCCGCGGTAACAACCGATATCCATCAAACGTTTGATATTCAACTGAACTTCTGAACGTAGATCCCCTTCTACCTTATAACTTTCACCAATAATCTCACGAACTTTAGCCGCTTGATCGTCGGTCCAATCTTTCACTTTTATGTTTACATCAATCCCTGCTTTAGTCAGGATTGCATTTGCAGCACTACGACCAATACCATAGATATATGTTAGCGCTATTTCGCCTCTTTTGTTTTGAGGTAAGTCTACCCCTACTATTCTTATAGCCATTTAGTTAAAAAATTTAGCAAATTTATTACTTATCCTTGACGTTGTTTGAATTTAGGATTTTTTTTATTTATCACATATAAACGACCTTTTCTGCGAACGATTTTACAATCTGCAGTGCGTTTCTTTAATGAAGCTCTGACTTTCATATTTATTATTATTTTTATTTATATCTAAATGAAATACGACCTTTGGTCAAATCATACGGAGACATTTCAACTTTAACCTTATCTCCTGGTAGTATTTTTATATAATGCATTCGCATTTTACCTGAAATATGAGCAGTAATCTCATGTCCGTTTTCTAACTCAACCCGAAACATTGCATTCGACAATGCTTCTATTATTGTTCCATCTTGCTCTATTGCTGACTGCTTAGCCATATAATTAATTCTTATTTTCTAAAACTTCTTCTATAAATTCAAACGTTGATAAAATATCAGCTTTCCCAGATCTTACAACTACAGTATGCTCAAAATGAGCTGAAGGCTTACGATCTCCCGTTCTCACAGTCCAACCATCTTTTTCAAATTTTATGTGTTTTTTCCCCATATTAATCATTGGTTCTATTGCTAAACACATTCCACTTCTTAAAAGAGTACCATAACCTTTTTTACCATAATTAGGAACTTCTGGTGCTTCATGCATTTCCTTTCCTATTCCGTGACCTACTAACTCCCTAACAACGCTATAACCTTTACTTTCGCAATAAGTCTGAATAGAATTACCAATATCACCTATTCTTTTACCATCTACAGCATTACTTATTCCTACATATAAAGCCTCTTTTGTTGCAGTTAAAAGCTGTTTCACTTCTAGACTAATTTCTCCCACTTCAAAAGTGTAAGCTGAATCGCCGCAGAAACCATTAATTTTAGTTCCACAATCTACAGAAACGATATCTCCTTCTTTTAATTGATAAGAACCAGGTATACCATGAACGACATTTTCATTTACAGAAATACAAAGTGAATTAGGGAATCCATTATAACCTTTAAACAAAGGTATGGCTCCGTGATCCTTTATAAACTCTTCTGCTATTTTATCCAATTGAAGCGTAGTAACTCCCGGCTTAATAATCTTAGCCACTTCAGCCAAAGTAGCTCCAACTAACCGATTAGCTACTCGCATCAATTCAATTTCTTCGTCTGTTTTTAGATAGATCATTTTTATTAATAAGCGTTGCCTTGTCTTCCTTTAATTCTTCCTGACTTTAGCAATCCATCATAATGACGCATCAGCAAATGACTCTCCACTTGTTGTAGAGTATCCAACACAACACCTACAAGGATTAACAAAGATGTTCCTCCAAAGAAAGAAGCAAATTCTGGTTGTATTCCAAATAAATGAGCAAAAGCAGGCATAATTGCTACCAATGCTAAGAATAAAGAACCAGGTAATGTAATCCTTGACATAATTTCGTCAATATATTCCACGGTTTTCTTACCAGGCTTAACACCAGGTATAAAACCATTGTTACGTTTCAAGTCTTCTGCCATTTGCTTTGGATTAATAGTAATAGCAGTATAAAACCAAGTGAACAATATAATTAGAATAGCATTTACTAAATTATAGGTAAAGCCATATATATTTGTTAGAGGACTAAATATTTTAACCATCCAACTATCAGGATCTCCCGATCCATAACCTATTAAAGCAATAGGAATAAACATAATAGCTTGAGCAAAAATAATTGGCATCACATTAGCTGCATTAACCTTAAGAGGGATATATTGTCTAGCCCCTCCATATTGTTTATTACCTATCATTTGTTTTGCATATTGAACAGGGATTCTTCTAGTTCCTTGAACTAATAAAATAGCTCCAGCAATAACCGCTAATAACAGTAATAGTTCAATGATAAACATGATCAAACCTCCTGCTGTTTCCGATATTCTTGAAGTGAATTCCTGAACAAACGCTATAGGTAAACGAGCTAAAATACCAACCATAATGATGAAAGAGATACCATTACCAATACCTTTATCAGTAATTCTTTCTCCTAACCAAAGAACAAACATTGATCCAGCGGCTAAGATTATTGTTGAAGAAACAGTAAACCACATTCCCTCTGGTATTGCGCCTCCAGCTTCTCTCATTTGAACATTTAAGTTCATAAGATAAGCAGGTGCCTGTAATAACAAAAGTACCAAAGTTAAATAACGAGTATACTGATTAATTTTTCTTCTACCACTTTCTCCTTCACGTTGCAGTTTTTGAAAGTAAGGAACAGCAATAGACAACAACTGAATTACGATAGACGCCGAGATATAAGGCATAATTCCTAAAGCCACAATAGAGGCATTAGAGAATGCACCACCTGAAAACATATCTAATAGGCCTAATAATCCTCCTTCTGTCTGACCCTTTAATCCTGTCAAGAATGTTGGGTCAATACCAGGAAGAGAAATAACCCTTAAAAAGCGAAACACCGTAATCAAAAGAATAGTTACAAGAATTCGATTTCTCAAATCTTCTATTCTCCAAATATTTTTTATAGTCTCAATTGCTCTCATTATTTATTATAATTTAATGGCTTTTCCACCCGCTTTATTGATAGCTTCTTCCGCAGTTTTAGAGAATGCATTTGCAGTAATCTCTATTGCAGAAGTTAAAGTTCCTTTAGCAAGTATTTTCACCAATTGTTTAGAAGAAACAAAACCAGCGTTAATTAATTCTTCAATACCAATCTTAGTAAGCTGACGAGCATCTGCCAACGCTTGAATAGTATCAAGATTAATCGCTTTATATTCTACGCGATTAATATTTTTAAATCCAAACTTAGGCAAACGTCTTTGTATTGGCATCTGACCTCCTTCGAAACCGATTTTCTTAGAGTAACCCGATCTTGACTTCTGTCCCTTATGACCTCTTGTAGAGGTTCCTCCTAAACCCGATCCTGGACCACGTCCTATTCTTTTGCGGGTTTTTGTAGAGCCTTCAGCAGGTTTTATATTTGATAAATTCATATTATTATGTATTTTATTAAATTTGAATTATTTCTCAACAGAAACTAAATGTTTAACTTTCTCTATCATACCTCGGATAACAGGATTATCGTTATGTTCAACAACTTGGTTCAACTTTCTTAATCCTAGTGCATCTAAAGTTCTTTTTTGATCTTTAGGGCAATTAATGCGACTTCTTACTTGTTTTACTTTAATAGTCATAATCTAATCCTCCAATTATCCTTTAAATACTTTTTCAACCGAGATACCTCTATTTTGTGCTACAGTTGCAGGATCTCTTAGTTCGCTCAATGCTAAAATTGTAGCTTTAACCAAGTTGTGAGGATTTGACGACCCTTTTGATTTAGCCAAAACGTCTGTAATTCCAACACTTTCTAACACTGCACGCATTGCACCTCCTGCTTTAACTCCCGTTCCTAATGTTGCCGGTTTGATAAATACTTGAGCTCCACCAAACTTCGCTAATTGTTCGTGAGGTATAGTACCTTTATGTACTGGAACTTTAATCAAGTTCTTTTTTGCTGACTCTACACCTTTAGCAATTGCAGCTGTTACTTCACCTGCTTTACCCAAACCCCAGCCTATGATACCATCTTCATTACCAACCACAACTATAGCTGCAAAACTAAAAGTTCTACCTCCTTTTGTAACTTTAGTTACACGGTTAATAGCTACTAATCTATCTTTTAATTCCAAGTCGTTTGTCGACTTAACTCTTTGTACTGCCATTTTTATTAAAATTTAAGTCCTCCTTTACGGGCAGCATCTGCCAGTTCTTTAACTCTACCATGGTATAAATAACCATTTCTGTCAAACACTACGACATCAACACCTGCCTCTTTAGATTTTTGAGCAATAATTTCTCCTACTTTAGATGCAATATCTTTCTTTGGAGTTTTATCTGTAATACCCAAAGACGAAGCAGCTACTATAGTTTTGCCCGATAAATCATCGATAACTTGAGCATATATCTGTTTGTTGCTTCTAAACACTGTTAAACGAGGACGATCTGCCGTACCAGAGATATGCTTACGAACGCGTTGTTTTATTTTAATTCTTCTTAATTCCTTTGTTGTCATGATAATTTTTCAGTTATGTAAATTATTTACTTGCTGACTTTCCGGATTTTCTACGAATCACTTCACCAACGAAGCGTACTCCTTTTCCTTTGTAAGGTTCAATCTTACGGAATGAGCGTATTTTCGCACAAACTTGTCCCAATAGTTGTTTATCAGCCGATTCTAAAATAACCAACGGATTTTTGTTTCTTTCACTTTTGGTTTCAACTTTAATTTCCGGAGGTAGTTGCATATATATATTGTGCGTATAGCCTAAAGCGAAATCTAATAAATTTCCAGCATTTGTTACACGATAACCAACACCGACTAATTCAAGTTCTTTCTTGTAGCCTTCTGACACTCCAATAACCATATTGTTAATCAAAGAACGATACAAACCGTGCATAGCGCGATTTTGCTTTTCGTCATTTGCTCTTGCAACTGTTAATTCATTACCATTTTGTTCTACTGTAATAGCAGAATTAATCTCTTGAGATAACTCACCTTTAGGACCTTTTACTGTAACAACATTATCTTTATTTGTTACTGTAACTCCCGCTGGTATTGTTATGGGCAATTTTCCTATTCTTGACATACTATTTCCTCCTCTAAATTAATATACATAACATAATACTTCACCTCCGATCTTAAGATCTCGAGCTTCCTTGTCTGTCATCACACCTTTAGAAGTAGATAGCACGGCAATACCTAAGCCGTTCAATACTCTAGGCATATCTTTATAGCCTGTGTACTTACGCAAACCTGGAGTAGAAACTCTCTTTAGGTTTTTAATTGCGTTTACTTTATTTACAGGGTCATACTTCAAGGCAATTTTTATTGAACCTTGAGGACCATCTTCTACAAACTTGTAATTCAAGATGTAGCCTTTGTCGAAAAGAATCTTAGTGATTTCTTTCTTTAAATTAGACGCTGGAACCTCTACCACTCTGTGTTTAGCTTTGATAGCATTCCTAAGTCTAGTCAGATAATCTGCGATTGGATCTGTCATGATTTAATTAATTTAAATTGATCCCGACTATCGGGACAATATTTATATACTCTATTTATTAATAATTAATCGTTAATAATTAATAATGAAACAAAGTTCCAATTATTAATTATTAATTCTTAATTATCATTGTTGTTTTACCAACTTGCTTTTTTAACTCCTGGTATTAATCCTGCAGAAGCCATTTCTCTGAATTGTATACGAGAAATACCAAACTGGCGAATATACCCCTTAGGTCTTCCTGTTATTTTACAACGATTATGTAAACGAACAGGAGAAGCGTTTTTTGGTATTGATTGCAAAGCATCCCAGTTTCCTTCTTTTTTCAACTGTTCTCTTTTTGCAGCATATTTCGCAACCATTTTTGCACGCTTTACCTCACGAGCTTTCATTGATTCTTTAGCCATATTATTGTTCTTTTTTAGCGTTTTTAAAAGGCAAGCCAAATTCTTTCAATAAAGCATAGCCTTCTTCATCTGTTTTCGCAGAGGTTACAAAGGTAATATTCATTCCTAATATTTTAGTAATATTATCAATATTTATTTCAGGAAAAATTATTTGTTCCTGAATTCCCAATGTATAATTACCTCTACCATCTAATCTACTTTCAATTCCTTTGAAGTCGCGGATACGTGGTAATGCTACTCTTACTAATCTTTCAAGAAACTCATACATTTGCTCACGACGAAGCGTTACCATTACGCCGATAGGCATTTTTTTACGAAGTTTGAAATTTGAAATATCCTTTTTAGAGATAGTCGCAACAGCTTTTTGGCCTGTAATATTAGTAAGTTCTTGGATAGCAACATCAATGATTTTTTTATCAGCAACAGCTATACCTAAACCCTGATTTATTACAATCTTTTTCAATACAGGAACTTGCATAACTGACGAGTAATTAAACTCTTTCATTAATGCAGGAACTATTTTTTCCTGATATTCTTTTTTGAGATTTGCAGTATTACTCATTATTTAATCTCCTCCCCTGATTTTTTTGAAATACGAACTAATACCCCTTTTGCATTCAACTGACGACCAACACGAGTAGGTTTTCCTGTTTTAGGATCAACTACTTGTAGGTTAGAAATATGAATAGGAGCTTCTTTTTTAGTAATTCCTCCCTGAGGATTTTTCGCATTAGGTTTAGTGCTTTTAGACACCATATTTACGCCCTCTACTAGAGCTCTTTGTTTATCTACAAACACTTTTAGTACGCGTCCTGTTTTTCCTTTGTCTTCTCCGGTATTAACAAAAACTACGTCTCCTTTTTTAATATGTAATTTACTCATTTCCTTTGTTTTTTTTTAGTTATAGCACTTCTGGCGCTAAAGAAACGATTTTCATATTCACAGCACGTAATTCACGAGCAACAGGCCCAAAAATACGACTACCTCTAATTTCACCTGCATTATTTAATAGCACACAAGCGTTATCATCGAAGCGGATATACGAACCATCGGCACGACGTATTTCTTTTTTAGTACGTACTATAATTGCCTTAGACACGGCACCTTTTTTAACATCACTTGATGGAATAACTTGTTTTACAGCTACAACAATTACATCACCAACAGAAGCATATCTTCTTCTTGTGCCTCCCAATACTCGAATACAAAGAACTTCTCTTGCTCCCGAGTTGTCTGCTACTTTAAGTCTAGATTCTTGTTGTATCATAATTATTTAGCTTTTTCAATTATTTCCACTAATCTCCATCTCTTAGTTTTGCTCAAAGGACGAGTTTCCATAATTTTCACGGTATCACCGATATTACATTCGTTTTTCTCGTCATGAGCATGGAATTTTTTCGTTTTATTAACGAATTTCCCATATAGAGGGTGCTTTTCTTTCCATTTCACAGCAACAGTAATAGATTTCTCCATTTTATTACTGGAAACAACACCGATTCTTTCTTTTCTTAAATTTCTTGCTTCCATTATGTTGCTTATTTTTTGTTTTCGTCTAATTCTCTCTTGCGTAATTCTGTTTTCATACGCGCAATCTCTCTGCGTGATTTAGTAATCACTGCTGGACTATCTAAAGGAGAAATACTATGATTGATTTTCTTCTGCTCGTAAGCTTTAACTTCAACATCAACTCTCTCTTTCAATTCCTGAGTAGATAAATCTCTTATTTCTGCAATTTTCATAACTAAATTATTACAAAGTTTGATTGTTCATATCATAATCACGTCTTACGACAAACTTAGTTGTAACTGGAAGTTTTTGAGCAGCTAGTCTCAATGCTTCTTTTGCAACATCGAATGGAACCCCTTCTATTTCGAAAAGAATTCTACCTGGAGTAACAGGAGCCACGAATCCTTCTGGAGCTCCTTTCCCTTTACCCATACGTACCTCTGCAGGTTTTTTAGTAATCGGTTTATCTGGGAATATTCTAACCCAAACTTGACCTTGACGTTGCATATAACGAGTTACAGCAATACGAGCAGCTTCAATCTGACGTCCTGTAATCCATTTTGATTGCAAAGTTTTTATACCAAAAGAACCGAATGCCAATTGACTACCTCTTTGGGCATTTCCTTTCATTCGACCTTTTTGAGATCTTCTGAATTTTGTTTTTTTCGGTTGTAACATCTTTTTTGTTTAATCAATGATTAATAATTAATAAATTTAAAATGAGTAACGGTCATTTTATCATTATTATTTTTTGTCTCTAGGCGTTCTTTTTTTTCCTCCTCGTCCGCCTGCATTAAATCCACGACCTGAATCTTTTGCAACCGCAAATTGAGGAGAAAGATCTTTCCTTCCATACACCTCTCCTCTACATATCCACACTTTAACACCTAATAAACCTACTTTTGTTAAAGCTTCGGCTAAAGAATAATCTATATCAGCTCTTAGAGTATGTAATGGAGTTCTACCTTCCTTATACATTTCAGAACGTGCCATTTCGGCTCCATTCAAACGACCAGAGATTTGCACTTTTATACCTTCTGCACCAGCTTTCATTGTAGCAGTTATTGCTGCTTTGATAGCACGACGGTATGCCATTTTACCTTCTAATTGACGAGCAATATTGTTAGCTACAATAGCTGCATCTAATTCAGGTTTTTTCACTTCGAAGATATTGATTTGAATTTCCTTATCGGTAATTTTCTTTAATTCTTCTTTTAGTTTATCTACTTCTTGACCACCTTTACCTATTATAACACCCGGACGAGCACTACATACTGTAATAGTAACAAGTTTCAAAGTACGTTCAATAACAATACGAGATACACTTGCTTTAGCGAGACGGGCATTTAAGTATTTACGGATTTTGCTGTCTTCATACAAAGTATCACCATAATTATTGCCGCCATACCAGTTTGAGTCCCATCCTCTGATGATTCCCAAGCGATTACTTATTGGATTTGTTTTTTGTCCCATTTAGCAATTATTTTTGTATTTCGTTTTTTGTATCTACAAATAAAGTCACGTGATTAGAACGCTTTCTGATTCTATAAGCTCTACCCTGAGGAGCAGGACGCATTCTTTTCAAAATAGTTGCGGAATCCACGCTTATAGAAGTTATAAATAACTCTCCGTTTTCAGCTTGGCGACCGGTTTTTTCTTCCCAGTTGGCAATTGCCGATTTTAGCAATTTTTCAACTCTTGCAGAAGCTTCTTTGTTAGAGTATTTCAAAACTCCTAAAGCTTTGAACACCTCCATACCTCGAACCATATCCGCCACTAAGCGCATTTTTCGAGGAGAAGTAGGAACATTATTTAGCTTTGCAAAATACATGTCCTTTTGAGCTTCCTTCCTTTTTTCTGCTGATATTCTTTTTCTAGAACCCATTTGTTTTTATTTTAATTTCATTGCTTGAATATCCTGTTATTTTTTCTTATTACCTGCATGGCCACGGAACTGACGTGTAGGAGAAAATTCACCTAATTTATGTCCAACCATATTTTCAGTAATATAAACAGGAATAAATTTGTTACCATTGTGAACTGCAACTGTATGTCCCACGAAATCGGGAGATATCATTGAAGCTCTTGCCCATGTTTTAACGACAGTTTTTTTGCCGCTTTCATTCATATCAAGAATTTTCTTCTCTAATTTGATGTTAATATAAGGGCCTTTTTTTAATGAACGACTCATAATCTATTCTTATTTAATCAGGTTATTTTTTTCTTCTTTCTACAATATACTTAGAAGAATGTTTCTTAGGTGCTCTTGTTTTCAAGCCCTTAGCGTACAATCCTTTGCGAGATCTTGGATGTCCTCCTGAAGCGCGGCCTTCACCACCACCCATTGGGTGATCCACAGGGTTCATTACCACACCACGTACACGTGGACGACGTCCCAACCATCTTGTTCTTCCCGCTTTACCTGATCTTTCCAAAGCATGATCTGAGTTTCCAACACTACCAATAGTAGCTTTACAAGCTGAAAGTATTTTACGAGTTTCACCTGAAGGCATTTTAAGAATAACATAACTACCTTCACGAGATACCAACTGAGCGAAAGCTCCAGCAGAACGAACCATTTTAGCTCCTTGTCCTGGACGCAATTCTACGTTGTGAATCACTGTACCTAAAGGAATATTAGCCAAAGGAAGAGCGTTTCCAACTTCGGGAGCTGCCTCTGTACCCGACATCACTGTTTGATTAATCTCCAATCCATCAGGAGCAATGATATACGTTTTAGCTCCATCAGCATAATACAACAAAGCAATACGAGCCGAACGATTAGGGTCGTACTCTATTGTTTTTACTGTTGCAGGAATACCATCTTTGTTTCTCTTGAAATCGATAATTCTATACTTACGTTTGTGTCCTCCACCTACATTGCGTATAGTCATTTTACCTTCAGCATTACGACCTCCGGATTTTTTTGTACCGTAAACAAGAGATTTCTCTGGTACACTAGCAGTGATTTCACTAAATGTACCAATAATCTTGTGTCTTTGCCCCGGTGTTGTGGGCTTTAATTTACGAATTCCCATTATTTATTTTAAGTTTTAAGCTTTAAGCTATAAGTTTTTCAACTTACAACTTAAAACCTTTCATTTTTTAGATATTACTAAAGAAATCAATTGTATCTCCCTCTTTCAATGTTACTATTGCTTTTTTGAAAGAAGCTTCTTTTCCACTAACAACTCCTGATTTTGTGTATCTCGACTTTCTTTTTCCGTCGTAATTCATTGTATTTACTTTTACAACTGTTACTCCGTAAAGTTCTTCGATAGCTGCTTTTATCTCTAACTTGTTTGCATCAGGAGAAACACGGAAACCAACACGATTAGCCATTTTGTCTGTAATCATTGTTTGTTTCTCTGTTACAATAGGTTTAATAATTATTCCCATGATTTATCCTCCTTATTATTAAAAGTTATTCATAGCAGTTAGCGAACTTTCCAACAATACCAAATGACCTGCATTCATCACTTTATATGTGTTCAATTCAGAAACTGTTATAACACTTGCCTTTTGCAAATTGCGAGCCGACAAGAAAATATTATTATTATTCTCTGGAACAACTAATAAAAGTTTTTTGCCATCTAAATTTAAGTTTTTAGATAGAGTTACAAATTCTTTAGTTTTAGGTGTTTCAAAGTTAAAATCTTCAATCACGATAAGAGCTTCTTCACGCACTTTGTACGACAAAGCAGATTTACGAGCTAAAGATTTTTCTTTTTTATTTAGTTTAAAACCGTAATCTCTTGGTTGTGGACCAAAAACACGAGCTCCGCCTCTTAATAGAGGTGAGTTAATATCTCCACGACGAGCTCCGCCGCCGCCTTTTTGACGTCCTAACTTACGAGTACTTCCTGAAATTTCATTTCTTTCTTTAGACTTAGCTGTTCCTTGACGTTTGTTTGCCAAATATTGCTTTACATCTAAATAGATTACATGATCATTCGGTTCAATTCCAAAAACGCCTTCTTTAAGATTCACCTTTCTACCGGTATCTTCTCCTTTAATGTTGTATACACTTACTTCCATTACTTCTGAATTACTACGATTGAACCTTTTGCTCCGGGCACAGAACCTTTTACTAACATCAAGTTATGTTCCGGAATTAATTTAATCACTTCAAGGTTTTGTACGGTCACTCTTTCATTTCCCATTTGACCTCCCATACGAGTACCTTTGAATACTTTAGCAGGGTAAGAACAAGCTCCGATAGAACCTGGGTGACGTTGACGGTCACTTTGTCCTAATGTTGCCTCTCCTACTCCTCGGAATCCATGACGTTTAACAACGCCTTGAAATCCTTTACCTTTAGACTGACCAATCACGTCAACATATATTTCTCCATCGAAATAGTCAACTGTGATCACATCTCCTTGTTTGTACTCTCCATTGTTTTCTTTGTACAAACCTTGTTCTTTGAACTCAACCAAGTGTCTCTTTGGTGTTACTCCTGCTTTTTTGAAGTGTCCCATCTCAGGCTTAGTAGTATGCTTCTCCTTTTTGTCCTGAAATCCTAATTGAACCGCTTCATAACCATCATTTTCGATAGTTTTAACTTGAGTAACCACACAAGGACCTACTTCAATAACAGTGCATGGAAGATTTTTTCCATCGGCACCAAAAACGGAAGTCATTCCGATTTTCTTTCCAATTAATCCTGGCATTTCTCTTTTTTAATTAATGACTCTCCTGCTATTTCAAGAATAGCGCGGGTTTTCTATTTATTCTATACTTTAATTTCTACTTCAACTCCACTAGGCAAATCTAATTTCATCAATGCGTCTACTGTTTTAGTTGTAGATGTATAGATGTCAATTAAACGTTTATAAGAAGACAACTCGAATTGTTCACGAGATTTCTTATTTACGAAAGTTGCTCTATTTACAGTAAAAATACGTTTATGTGTTGGTAATGGAATAGGTCCACTAACAAAATCAGCCGTCCCTTTTACTGTTTTAACAATTTTCTCAGCAGATTTGTCTACCAAGTTGTAGTCGTAAGACTTTAATTTAATTCTAATTTTTTGGCTCGAATTATTCATTATTTTTATTTTTTTAGGCAAAGAGGAAAGAGCCATTTCCTCCCTCTTCACCTTTATTTATTAGTTATCTTTATTAAAGATTAGCGTAATTAGCGCGCAAAGATACAAAAATAATCTTATTTAACAAATTATTTTATTAAATCTACACGACCTTGCACTTCTGTCAACACAGCTTTTGCCACATTACCAGAAACTTCATCATAATGAGAGAAAGTCATTGTGCTTGTTGCACGACCCGAAGTTATTGTACGAAGCGCTGTTACATAACCAAACATTTCAGAAAGTGGAGCTTTAGCTTTCACTATTCTTGCTCCAGTACGGCTTGTGTCCATACCTTCTACTTGTCCACGACGTTTGTTTAAGTCACCAATAACATCACCCATACTTTCTTCTGGAGTGATAACCTCGATCTTCATTATAGGCTCTTTCAATATAGGACCTGCTTTCTCTGCTGCACTTTTGAATGCTTGAATAGCACAAATTTCAAAAGACAATTGGTCAGAGTCTACTGGGTGATAAGAACCATCTATTACCGTTACCTTTAATTTATCCAAAGCATAGCCCGCCAACACACCATTTTTCATAGCACGAGTAAAACCTTTTTGGATAGAAGGAATATATTCCTTAGGAATATTACCACCTTTAACTTCGTCTACAAATTGCAATTCGCCTTCAAAATCAGCATCAGCTGGCTCTACACGAACTATCATATCAGCAAATTTACCACGACCACCTGTTTGTTTTTTGTAAGTTTCGCGTAATTCAACAGACTTAGTTATTGCTTCTTTGTAAGAAACCTGAGGACGACCTTGATTACACTCAACCTTAAACTCACGTCTTAAACGGTCAATAATAATTTCAAGGTGAAGTTCTCCCATACCTGAGATAACTGTCTGACCTGAATCCTCGTCCGTTTTAACAGTAAAGGTTGGATCCTCTTCTGCTAATTTAGAAAGACCAAGACCTAATTTATCTAAATCTTTTTGAGTTTTAGGCTCTACCGCAATACCGATCACAGGATCTGGGAAGTCCATAGACTCCAATACTATTGGATGATTTTCATCACACAATGTATCACCTGTACGAATATCTTTGAATCCAACTCCTGCACCTATATCTCCACAAGTTATATATTCTTTAGGATTTTGTTTATTTGAGTGCATTTGAAACAAGCGAGATATACGTTCTTTTTTACCAGAACGAGTATTATAAACGTACGAACCCGCAGTTAATTCTCCTGAATAAACACGGAAGAAACACAAGCGACCCACATAAGGGTCAGTCGCAATCTTAAATGCCAAAGCACACAAAGGTTCTTCAGTACTTGGCTTACGTACTAATACTTTTTCAGGATCACTTGGATCTGTTCCCTCTATCGCTTCTGTATCCGCTGGACTTGGAAGATAAGCACAAGCAGCATTCAATAAAGGCTGAACACCCTTATTTTTGAAAGAAGAACCACAAATCATAGGATTAATTTGCATTGCCAATGTTCCTTTACGTATAGCAGCTCTAATTTCATCTTCTGTAATAGTAGAAGGATCGTCGAAATACTTCTCCATGATAGCATCATCAACTTCAGCTAACGTTTCAAGCATTTTATCTCTCCATTCTTCTGCTTCAGCTTGAAGCTCTGCTGGGATTGCCTCTTCCGTATAATCAGCACCCATAGCTTCGTCGTGCCAGAATAAAGCTTTCATTGTAACCAAATCCACAACTCCTCTGAACTTTTCTTCAGCTCCAATAGGAATTTGTATAGGACAAGGATTAGCACCTAAAACATCTTTTACCTGTCTTACCACTTCGAAGAAATTAGCACCCGAACGGTCCATTTTATTTACATAACCGATACGAGGCACTAAATATTTATCAGCTTGACGCCAAACTGTTTCCGACTGAGGTTCAACTCCACCTACAGCACAGAAAGCAGCAACAGCTCCATCAAGGATACGCAACGAACGCTCTACCTCTACAGTAAAGTCAACGTGTCCTGGAGTGTCAATCAAGTTAATCTTATAAGTATCATTATTATATTTCCAATTCGCTGTTGTTGCCGCAGACGTGATAGTAATACCACGTTCTTGCTCTTGCTCCATCCAGTCCATTGTAGCAGCTCCATCATGCACTTCTCCAATTTTATGGGTTAACCCTGTATAAAAAAGAATACGTTCCGATGTAGTTGTTTTCCCTGCATCAATGTGAGCCATAATGCCGAGATTACGTGTATATTTCAGTTGTTGATCTGAACCTTTTGCCATTGTTTTCTGCTTATTTAATATTAAAATCTAAAATGAGCGAATGCTCTGTTGGCTTCTGCCATTCTGTGCATATCTTCTTTTCTCTTATACGCACCACCTTGATTATTGAAAGCATCAACAATTTCAGCAGATAGTTTATCAGCCATAGATCTTCCTCCTCTTTTACGAGAGAATAAAATCATATTTTTCATTGAAACTGACTCTTTACGATCAGGGCGAATTTCTGTAGGCACTTGGAATGTAGCACCACCAATACGGCGCGATTTAACTTCAACAAGCGGAGTAATGTTATCTAATGCTTGTTTCCAAATTTCAAGAGGAGTTTTTTCTTCATTAGGCAATTTATCTTTCACTTTATCCAAAGCCGTATAGAAGATGTCGTAGGCAATACTTTTTTTGCCATCGTACATTAAGTGGTTAACGAATTTCGTCACCTTTTTGTCACCAAACACTGGATCAGGTAATACCTGTCTTTTTTTGGGTTTTGTCTTTCTCATTTTACTAAAAAATTGCGTTCTTGTTCTTGGTTGCCGATTATGTCTTCAAAAGATCCCTCCGAATCTATTTACTCAACCTATATTTGATTAATAACGATAATCAATAATGAATGATCACTCATTCGATTAGTAATTCTCTTTTATCAATTTATATCTTGCTTTCCAAAAAACTCAAACCGTTTTAAACTTGATTTAATTCTCGATTTGAAGCTAATAATTATTTCTTAGCTGCTTTAGGACGTTTCGCTCCGTATTTTGAACGACGTTGAGTACGACCGTTAACACCGGCAGTATCCAAAGTTCCTCTAACTACGTGATAACGAACACCTGGAAGGTCTTTCACACGACCACCTCTTACTAACACAATAGAGTGCTCTTGCAAATTGTGTCCTTCTCCAGGTATATAAGCGTTAACTTCTTTTCCACTGGTTAAACGAACACGAGCAACCTTACGCATTGCAGAGTTAGGTTTCTTTGGTGTTGTAGTATAAACTCTCACACAAACGCCACGTCTTTGTGGACAAGCGTCTAACGCTGGAGATTTTCCTTTTTCAACCAAAGTTGCCCTTCCTTTTCTTACTAATTGTTGAATTGTAGGCATTTCTAAATGTTTAATTAATTCTCTTTGTTATTAAAATTCAATATTTCAAGGTGCAAAAATACGGATAATTATTGAAAACCCAATGAGTTATCAAATAATTTTGCCTTTTTCTTGCGCCAAAACGCTGCAAAGGTAGCATTTTCCACTCAAACGAACAAGTTTTTCATCAATTGTTTAATAAATTCTACAATAATAGAAAAGTATAAAGGCAAGCCTTTTACGCCTGCCTTTATACTTTTCCACTAACCACAAATAACCCTAAAGCTATTAGGCTGCAAAGTCAATAATCATAAAGTTTTAAGATACTCTACTACATCTCTCACATCCTGATCATTGGGAGCTATTTCTAATACTTTATTATAAGATTCAATTGCCTTAGGATAGTCCTTTTGAGCAAAATAGAAAGAAGCAGTGTAACGATATATCATTAAAATATCACTATTTCTCTTTCCATTTTCGTTATCAGCCAACATCTTCTCAAGTGCTATGTTGTAAGGAGCTAAAGCCTCACCTGTTATTTCTGCACCTTCAGTTTGAGCAATAAGATCTAAGAACGATAGTATATGACCTTTCCACAAATATCCTAAATGAGAATTACTATCGCGTTCGATTACTGTATCAAAAGCTTCAACACCTTGTCTAACAAAAGTAGCAAACTCTTCATTACCTTTAGCTGTTTCTTCTGGAGTTCTTGTTGCCTGAAGATAATCTGGTGTTAAATATTTAGATGCTGCATAATAATTATCTCGTCCGTAAGTATAGTAATCAAAGATTGAAGTATTTTCTTCAAGTTCAAAATATTTTTTATACTGCTCTACTGCTTTTGTATAATCTCTCAATCCCTCATAAGCCGTAGCCATTTCTTTATAAACTTCTGCCTTTGCTGTGTCTAAAGCTGCAGCTTTTTCAAATGCAGCAATAGCATCTTCCTGTCTCTTTACCTTTAGAAGTAAACGTCCGTAAGTTACATAATCCAAATAGATATATTGGTCTACTGGAGTTTTTGCAAAAAACTCTTCCATTTGCTGTACCCCTAATTCATAGTTTTCTAATTTAAAACTATTGTAAGCACGCAAACGATACATAACCACATTATTTACATCTATAGAAAGAACATAATTTATTTCACTTAATGATTTTTCGAATTGATCGGTAAAATAAAGTAACTGAGCATATCTTTCGTGCTGAACTAAAGGCAGACCAGGAATATCAATAATTTTCTCATAAGCACTCAACGCCTTTGAGTATTTACTTTGATTACGATTAATATCTCCCATTAAAGCATAAGCTGGAATATAATCAGGATCAATTTCTGTCGCTTTATCTAAATATTCTAACGATAAAGTTCGATTTGCATTTTGAAATAACTTAGCCAACTTAAATTTAATCAATTTATTATTAGGCTCCATTTCTTCTGCATTTTTGTAAGCACGAGAAGCTTCTCCTAATTTATCTTGAGCCTTAAGCACATCTCCTTCCACAAGGAAAGCTCCAATATATTTTTTATTTGCTTTTTTTGCTCTTTTAATAGCGTCATTCGCTTGAGGATACATATTAAAAGCAGCATAACTTTCAGCTACCGCAGTTGGGATAGAGGCATCTTTTTTAGACATTTTCTCTGCACTTTTGAAAATATCATCTGCCTCTTTGATATCACCCTTAGACAAAGCAATAAGACCGTTTCCCACATAACCTAAAGCATAATTAGCATCAACTTCGATTGCTTTAGCAAAGTAATAAGATGCCGAATCTGTTTTTTGCAACTCATAATACGCTTGTCCTAAATAATAATAATTCTCTGCCAAATCTTCACCTGTAAGGTTATTATTACTTAAGAAAAAAAACTTCGCTGCATCATAAAAGCCTGCTCTGTAGAGGTCAATTCCTCTTTCATTGTTTGCTGCACAAACTCCGGCTATTGAGATAAGCACGAACGCAAACAAACCTAAAAATCTTTTTTTATTCATCTTGCAATTTATTTAGTTTATATATTTCAATATGGATATTCATCTTTTATATACACTTTCATAATTTCGGGAGATGTAACTGGAAGTAATCCCGATTTTAATATTATTTTCTGTCCTATTTCGTGACTGATAAAAACGCACAAACTTGCCGACAATCCACTACGAGGATCTGTCAACAAAACATATACTGGTCGCCACAGCGGATAATCTTCTTCTACTATATCACCGGCATAAGGCAAGTAACTATTTTCTATCGTAGGGTTTTCATCAACACTTATTCGCATCATACGAATATTGTCTTTATATTTTTTGTACAGTCTTGCATCATCGCTTAACACATTAGCCCCAACCACTCCTATACCATTGGGCATTTCTGCAACTTTTTGAAGCACTTCTTCATTATTGCCTATAGCATAAATATTAGGAGATAATGTATTTCCAACCAATAAAGAGTCTATTAAATACCTCAAAGTTCCTGATTCCTTTCCACTAAACAAAGTTCTAATTGCGCCATATTTAGAATCAGGATAAATTTGCGACCATTCGGTTATTTCACCTGTCAATATCTTTTGCAAAACAGGCACACTCATAATAGAGTCGCTGTTTTGTTTATTCATAATTAAAGTAATACCATCAAAAGCTACTATAAATTTCTTTGCAAACATAGTTCGAGCAGCCAGAGAATCTCTTTCTTCGGGATATAAATCACGAGTTACCAATGCCAAACGCACTGAATCCTGCACCAACAAACGTATTGCTTCCTTTTCGGTTGTATAAATAGGCAGCACAAATGCATCTGGATTATGAGCATTGAATGAGTTAACTTCAGTTTCCATTAAAGCTTTAAAATCTTCATCGCAGGCAATTTCTATAACGCCAGATTTTGAAGTATCCGTCCACTTATCTTTCACTACCTCCCGCTTACAAGAAGAGTGTATAAATAAACTAAAGATTATTACACCTATTAATATAATTTGTTTCATCATAAATAACAAACATCACCGGCCACTCATTATTATGAACAACCGGTGATAGTTTTTTAGTTTATGT
Organism: Dysgonomonadaceae bacterium PH5-43; assembly: GCA_029916745.1. Classification (NCBI taxonomy): domain Bacteria; kingdom Pseudomonadati; phylum Bacteroidota; class Bacteroidia; order Bacteroidales; family Dysgonomonadaceae; species Dysgonomonadaceae bacterium PH5-43. Next base: position 21,676 of record JARXWK010000016.1, read on the forward strand.
TTTTCCGTTGTAAGATTTTTCTTACTGCTCGAAAAACTCTTAATACTCCATACAATCCGAGCAACACACCTAAGGCTATTCTAATCCACCCTCCTATATTCGAAAACATCTGGGAGAAAAGAAAAGCTGAGGCGAAGGCCAAATATAAGACTGCCATTACACATTCAAATATAAACCAGCCCGGTTTTTGATTGTCATTTTGTACAGAATTTTGCTTCACTGCTTCTAATTATCTTGGAGGTTCGAACAATAGAGGTAGAGTATACCAAACAGGAACTGCACGACCATTATTTTCACCAGGTGTCCACTTAGGCATTTTACTGATAATACGAATAGCCTCGGCGTCTATACTTGGGTCTACAGATTTATGAATCGTTGCTCTATCTACCGAACCATCTTGATTAACTACGAAACGAATAATAACACGACCACCAATACCTTGCTCAGCAGCAATCTTTGGGTATTTCATGTTTTTTTCCACCCATTTATAAAGAGCCTCCATACCTCCAGGAAACAGAGGGTCAGTTTCCACAAAATCAAAAGGTTCGATTTCTTCAGCTTGAATAATAACTTTGTTATCTTCCAAGTCTGCAATATCAGTACCTTCTGTTAAAGAACCTTCTACATTAGCCACAGAGATACTCGCTTTTGTATCTGTAAGTTCGTCTTGCGTAGCCATCAAGTCTTCATCAGCAACCTCTTCATCAGGAGCGATAACCGGAGTTGTTAATTTAACCGTAGCTTTCATCACTGGAGGAGGTGGTACAGGATTCATTTCTCTAATAATATTTTCTTCAGGAACCTCTTTTTCTATATCCGCCATATTAACTTCTTGCACCACATAGTTTTCAGATTCAACTTCTTCTATTTTTTCAGGTATTAATCCTGAGATTATTCCTGGCAAATAAACCACAGCTAAACCTACGATCAAAACTATGAACAAAGCTTTTAGGTGACGATCAGAAGACTCATTTCGCAAAACATAAGCTCCATAAGCTCTGTTTTTACCTTCAAAAATTAAATCCATCCACTTCGGGGAATTCAAATCTATATCTTTTGCCATAAATTTTACTTTTAATTAATTGTTTCTACCCCTAATTCAACGCGCTCTTCTTCGGTAAGATATTCAGCGTTGCCTGTCTTATCGTAAAGCAAACGACGATCACCAGCCTCAAGCTCGACTATCGCATAAGTACCGATATTAGCAATTGTTATTTCATCTAATATATCTACCATATTTCTATAAGTAGATAAATCCGTAGGCTTAATCATTACTTCAGGCGCTATCTTATCTTCCCTAAGAACTCTATTTTGAACTTCTCTAACCTTTTCTTTGAATTCTTCTTCGGTTATTTCAAGATTTTTCTTTTGAATACCTAATTGTTTGATTTCTTCAAAAGCAACTCGGTTTCTGTTAATAAAATAATCTCTAATACCTCCATCTCCATAAGTGTTAGTTTTTAAGAATTCAGGATCTGCATAAGACTCCTCTTTAGGTAAACCTTCGTAATAATATATCTCATCATCAGCAGCTAACAAAACTGTTATTGCCGAAGACTCTCTCACTTTATTTTCTTGCCCTTCTTGAACTTTGTCTTTAGAAGGCATATTTATTGGTAGTGATGATGGAGTAAGTAATGAAGAACATAACATAAAGAATGTTATCAATAACATATTCATGTCAACCATAGGAGTAAAGTCTACTCTTAGGGTTTGTTTCTTCTGTTTATTTTTTCCACCTTCACCATGGTCATTCGATTGTACTTCTGCCATTTTGTTGTAAATTTAATCAGTTAAAAAAAATTATTCAGAAGAAGACTTCAAGCTAGTAATTAAAAGATAACGGTTTTCACGCAAATCTCTTAAATCTTCCATTACTTTTTTCACCACAGGATAACTTGTTCCTTGATCGGCTTTTATTGCTATTTGCAAATCAGAGTTTGCAGCTCTAGCATGAGACACCCATCTTTTGAATTCATTATCTTGTGAAATAAGTCCTATATTATCTCTCACTTCCACTTCAGAATCTGGAATACCGACTCTTGGGTCTTCAAGTTCTTTTAAGTATTCGCCTTGTTTATCAGACGGTAACTCTAAAAACGAAGCCATAGTTCCGATAGGCACCCCAAACATAACTTGTGTTTTAAACGACTCTATCTGTTTCGACGTAAAGCTTATACCGTAGTCTTCACCTACTCTTCTTAGGGTTTCTATTTTATCATTTTGATTGTCTAAGCTCATAAAAAGCTTACCGTTGCCACTCACCAAAATAGTCATTAAGTTTGTTTCTGGTATTTTCTTTTCAGAAACCGACTGAGGTGTTGTTACCGTTACCGGTTCGGGCATGATAAAAGTAGAAGTTAACATAAAGAAAGTAAGCAAAAGAACTGTTACGTCACTCATCGCCGTCATATCGATCCAAGTGCTCTGTTTTTTTACTTTTGCTTTTGCCATAATTTATAACTCCAATATTAAGCTTCGTGAGTTTCTGCGTATGTTTGTGTTAATGCAAATCCCATTTCATCGATAGCAAATGTCATGTTATCAACTTTGCCAGTAAAGAAAGCATAAGATATAATAGCTATTGCACCAGTTGCGATACCAAGAGCTGTATTTACAAGAGCTTCCGAGATACCAGTAGAAAGAGCGATAGGGTCAACTCCTCCTTCACCACCCATTGCACTAAACGACTTGATCATACCTGTTACAGTTCCTAACAGACCGAACAATGTACCTAAAGTAGAAATTGTTGCAATGATAGGAAGATTTTGTTGCATAATAGGTAATTCTAATGCAGTAGCTTCTTCTATTTCTGTTTTAATTTCTTGTACTTTAGCTTCTTTAGTCATAGTAGCTTTTGTTGTTTCCATCTCTTTGTATTTCTTAAGACCAGCATCAACGATAGCAGCAACTGAACCTTTTTGTTTAGCACAAAGAGCTTCTGCAGCAGCGATGTCGCCTTTCTTAAGTTCTGCTTTAACGTCATAAACGAAGTTAATTAAGTTACCTTTACCTTTACATTTTGAAAGAGCGAAAAAACGTTCAACACTTAAAGCGATAACTGTTAACATAAGAGTGATAACGATAGCAACGTTATAACCTCCTTTATAAACAGTTCCTAACATATTTCCATGTATTGGGTGATTGTCAGGGTCTCCATTTACAAAGTTATCTTCATTTCCCAAGATAAACTTGAAGAATAAAATCGCTAAAACTGCACAACATACAATAACTAATGCAGCTGAAACGCCACGAGACTTTTTACCTTCTCTCTTCTTTTTTACTACTGTTTGATTTTTTGTTTCCATAAAATTCGTGTCCTTTTTTAAAGTTAGATAATTTTTTAATTGAAAAATATTGTTTTAATTTATTTGTTAATACACATATTACGCGTCAAAGTTAACTTATTCTCCGACTACTTAATAGATTTATTTCCTAAAAAACACTAAAATTACATCTATTTGATAATACAACGCATTAAATACCAAAGCTTATATCTCCGATATGCTGATATATAACGCTAATAAAACCTATAATAAAGATACCTACAACACAGATTATCAAACTTACCTTATTGTAATTATCAGTCTTAAATGTCTGAACAGCATCAGATTCGCAATCTTTAATGTACATTGCCTTAAAGATAAGCAAATAATAATACAATGAAATCACAGTATTTAATAATGCAATAAATACTAACCAGTAATATTCTTGCTCTGCCGCAGCCATAAAAATAAAGAATTTGCTAAAAAAACCTGCTAAAGTAGGTATACCTCCCAAAGAGAATACTGCAAGCATCATAACAAAAGCTAATCGAGGATTTGTTTTTGACAAGCCATTAAATGCCGATATTTTAGTATTACCATTGGTTTGATTTTCAACTGCACCGATAACACCAAATGCAGCAAGGTTAGAAAACACATACACTAAAATAAAAAACACCATAGCCGTCATTCCTTGTGCTGTTCCTGCTATTACTCCTAACAATATATAACCAGCTTGCGAAATAGAAGAGAAGGCGAAAAACCTTTTTATATCTTTCTGACGTATAGCAAAAAGGTTACCTAATGTTATTGTTATAACAGTTACCCACCATAATATATTACTCCAAACTATTTCGATATTACCAAATACCTTGTATATCGAGAATATCAATGCAAATGCAGCTGCTCCTTTAGATACCACAGACAAGTATGCTGTTACTGCCGTTGGGGCTCCCTCATAAACATCTGCAGTCCACAAATGGAATGGAACTAATGACAACTTAAACGCCAATCCACTAAAAAAGAATATAAAGCCTACGATAACCATTGGAGAAGCCAACATTACCGATGCTAAATCCTCAAAGTAGAAACTACCTAAAGCTCCGTATAAGAAAGACAGACCAAACAACATAATACCTGTTGAAAGTGCAGATAGCAATATATACTTAACACCAGCCTCTGCCGATTTTTCTTGATATTTATTAAATGCTGCTAAACAAGCCATAGGCAAAGATGCTGCTTCTATTCCTATATATAGCATCATAAAGTTACCCGCCGAAATCATAAAATACATTCCCAAGAGAGTTACCAAGGTAATTGTGTAAAACTCACCTCTCTTATTAATAGTATTTGAAGAAGACAGCCAATTGTTAGCTTGCAAGAATATAATCAGAGTTGCTATATTCAAAATATTCTTCATAAAGACAGTCATTTCCGAACTTACAAACATTCCTCCAAACGCTTCTCCTACCTTTTGAGGCAAGAAACCAGCAAGAATAAATAATGCGAATAAAGATACGGCTACTATCTGAAAGTATTTTTTACCTTTTTCAGAACAAAATACATCGTATAAGAATAATATAACGAATAAGATTACTAATCCTATCTCCTGTCCTAAATATAAAAAGTTACTAAAATCCATTTCTATTACAAGTTTAATTTAGCTATAATTGGGGTTAAACTCTCACTTATCATTTCAGAAATTCCGGAAGGATACATACCTATAAATGCTATCGATACTATCAATACCACAATAGATACTTTTTCGTACCAAGCCGCATCAGGTAAACCTATATGATGCTTATCTTGAATTGGTCCGTATAATATCTTACCTACTGTTCTTAGTATATACACCGCTGTAATAACTATAGAGCAACAAGCCGCTATGGTTAATATTCTATGGAATAAATCTGAGTGTTGGAATGCTCCTACAAAGATTGTCATTTCTGCAACGAAACCGCTCAAAAATGGCAAACCTAAAGATGCTAAACCAGCAATAACATAACAGACAGATGCAAAAGGCATAATCTTCATTAATCCCCCCATCTCTCTTATATCTCTTGTATGAGTTCTTCCGTATATTAAACCTATAAGCGCGAAGAAAAGAGCAGTCATTAATCCGTGCGACAACATTTGCATAACAGCTCCCGTCATAGCAGTTTGGTTCATCATCAATATAGCAAACAACACTAAACCACAGTGACTAACAGACGAATAGGCGTTAATATATTTCAAGTCAGTTTGAACCACAGCACTGAAAGCTCCGTAAACTACACTTATACCAGTAAGGATTAAGAATATCCAACCTAATTCGTTTGCAGCCTCAGGCATTAAGTAAATAGCCACTCTAAAACAACCATATCCTCCGAGTTTCATCAATACTCCTGCGTGCAACATCGATACCGCCGTAGGTGCTGAAGCGTGACCATCAGGCGACCAAGTATGAAATGGGAACAAAGCTCCCAAAACTCCAAATCCTAAGAATGTTGCAGGAAACAACCAACGTTGATACTCTATAGGAATATGTAGTTTTGCAATTTCCAACAAATTCATAGTTGTATGTCCCGATGCATAGTAAATACCTATTATACCCAACATTAAGAATGCCGAACCTCCCATTAACATCAGCGTAAGCTTCATTGCTGAATATTCTTTTTTACCTGTTCCCCACAAACCTATTAATAAGTACATAGGAATAAGAGCTACTTCATAGAAAAGGAACATTGTAAATAAATCGATAGAGATAAAAAATCCGAATACGCCCACCGACAATAAACAATACCATAGAAAATATTCTTTCGCCATATTCATATTCCACGAAGAGAATACTCCCGTAAATACTATAATAGAAGAAAGGATAAGCATTACTACTGATATTCCGTCTACTCCTACCGAATAAGATATATTAAGTGGCGCATACCAAACAGTACTTGACATAAAAAGCATTTCTGCGTCCGACACTGCTCTTTCTTTGAGAAACATAACCGTCAGCACTGCCGACAATATCATTAAAAGAGATGATCCGACCACCATAATTGTGCGTATCTGTTTCATTCCCTTACTTAGGAATAAAGAGATAATCATTAAGACCGGAATAACTACAAATAGAGATAATATATTCATAATTCTTTTGTTTTTATAAGAATAAAACCAATGCGGCAATTACTATAGAACCCAAAACAAACACCCAAGCATAGAATTGCACTTGCCCCGATTGTAATCCCTTTATAGACGATGATATTTTCTGAGTAGTCCAAGCTATTCCGTCCATAGAGCCATCAATAACTCGTTTGTCAAACCAAGCTATAGGCATACATATATACTTAAAGATTACTGTTTTAGTAAACCACATCCATATTTCGTCGAGATAGAATTTATTAAGTGTAGCTTTATATAAGCCCCCCATAGCTTTAGCTATTTTTGCAGGCTTGTTGCTATTATTCATATAAAGCATAGTTGCTACCGATATACCGATTACTGCCACCACTACACTAAGAGTTGCCACCGTCATATCTATATGCATACCAAATGGCATACCATCACTACTTACAAACTTCGAAAATGGGATAAATCCTGTTACTACCGAAAGTACTGCAAGAAAAATCAGAGGGAAAGCCATAGACATTGGCGATTCGTGAGGTTTATGATGTTCATCATATTTTTTATCTCCATTCCAAAAAATACGATAATATAAACGGAACATATAAAAAGCTGTTAAGCCTGCAACTATCCATAAAGTCCAGAAAATTATAGGTTGATTATGAAATGCTGCTGCCAATATTTCATCTTTACTATAAAAGCCCGAGAAAGGAGGAATACCTGCGATAGCCAAACACGCTATCAAGAATGTAATATGTGTTATTGGCATATATTTACGAAGATTACCCATACTATCCATCTCATTGCTATGCACAGCGTGAATAACCGAACCTGCACCTAAGAACAATAAAGCCTTAAAGAATGCGTGAGTAAATAAGTGGAACATTGAAGACATATAGCCTAAACCATCGTGTCCTCCGTATTGCGACACACCTAATGCACACATCATATATGCAATTTGCGATATAGTAGAAAAAGCTAATACTCGTTTTATATCTGTTTGAGTAATTGCTATAATAGCTGCAAACAGTGCTGTAAATGCTCCTATAAACGCTATCATCTCTAATACTTCTGGGGTTGCAAAGAAATAAACAGGGAATAAACGTGCAACCAAATACACCCCTGCCACAACCATAGTAGCAGCATGAATTAATGCCGACACAGGAGTAGGTCCTTCCATTGCATCTGGCAACCATATATGAAGAGGAAACATTGCTGACTTACCTGCTCCACCCATAAATATAAGAGCCATAGCCCAAGTAGCGACAGACAACCCCATAAATGTACCGCCTGCCATAGTAGTTGTTACCAAAGATGCATTATCTGCGGTAAGCATTCCAAAGTCGAAAGTTCCTGTATAATAAGATAAGATAAGAATACCTACTAAAAAGCCTAAATCAGCAAAGCGTGTAACAATAAAAGCTTTCTTTGATGCCGACACTGCCGATGGTTTAGTATAGTAAAATCCTATTAATGAGTAAGAACTAACACCCACTAATTCCCAAAAAATATACATCTGAAATATATTAGTAGCAACCACTAAGCCTAACATTGAAAAGCTAAACAAAGAAAGGAATGCATAGTAACGTTGAAACCCTACTTCTCCTTTCATATAGCCTAAGCTATAAATATGCACCATTAAAGATACTGTAGTAATAACCACTAACATCATAACCGAAATAGGATCTAAAAGAATACCTAAATCTATATGTAACTTATCAGTAAACCTCAACCATTCAAAGTTGAGTGCTATTTCTTGTTTCCACTCTCCATCAATCATTCCTGTTTGAAAGAAATACTGGAAAGCTACAGCATAAGAAAGCAAAGCGCAAAATCCCATACCTAAAGTTCCTATAATTCCAGCAACTGAAGGTTTCATCTTTCCTCCGAGCAAACCAAGCACAAGGAAAAGTATAAAAGGAGTAACTATTATAAATAAACTATATTCCATCATTCCTTCATTTTATTCAGATTATCAATATCTATATTCCCTATACAACGGTAAGCATTAATGATAATAGCTAATGCAACTGCTGTTTCGGCTGCCGTAATAGCAATACCAAACAATGTAAAAAACATTCCTTCCATCTGTTCAGGATATAGGTAACGATTAAATACTGCAAAGTTTATTTCCACAGCATTCAAAACTAACTCTAATGATATCAGAATAGCAATCATATTCTTACGGGTAATAAATCCATATATACCTATAAAGAACATCAATATACTTATTACAAGATAATATTCCATTTGTATCATATTCTACTCTCCTATCTTTTTCTTGCTATTAATATTCCTCCAATAATACAAGCGAGCAACAACAAACTCAATACTTCGAAAGGCAATATATACTGATATTTTTCAGTACCAATCAATGCCTCTCCTATAACTTTCATATTTATTTCTTGGTCGCCTTCTATAGTTGTATTATCTCCATAAACAAACTTATGTTTTACCAATGCAAAAGCAGCTACAGCTACACCACCTAAGGCAGCTAAAGCTCCCATTATATACTTTTTAGCATTATGTTTTTTCAATAAGTCTCCCTTGTTTGAAGTTAAGAATATGGCAAAGATAAACAGCACCAACACACCTCCAGCATATACCGATATTTGCACTGCTGCCAAGAAATGATAGTTCAAAAACAGATACAAACCTGCCGTACAAATCAATACTAATAAAAGATAAGTTGCCGATCGCAACAAACTTTTAGCAGTAACCGCCATAACAGAGAGACCTAAAAGAGCTACTCCAAGGCATATAAATAAGATTAAATTTACTATCGGATCCATAATACTAATTTTTTTTCTCTTTTTTCATTAACGTAGAGCCTTCTTTATTCAACTTATTGTATAATTTGGGGCGTGTAAACGTTGCATGTTCAAACTCATTTGTCCACTCGATAGCATCTTGAGGACAACTTTCAACACATAAAGAACAATAAGTACAGCTACCTAAATCATATATGTACCTATCTAAAATTTTCTTTTCTTTACCTGTTTCTTCATCAAGTTCTTTTTTTGAAATAACTTGGATAGTTCCGTTAGGACAATTCATCTGACAAATACCACAAGCCGTACATTTATGTTCGTTATTCTCATTATGAGGCATAACTAATTGTCCTCGCATACGTTCGTGAGGAAATACTTTTCCTCTATTCTCAGGGTATTGTTCTGTTACCTTAGGACGAATAAAATTCAGCATAGAGATATACATCCCTTGCATCATTCGCCATATACCTATTAATATACTTTTAATATGATTCATAACTTATACGTAAATTATCCACAAGGCCATTAATACTATATTTACCAAACAGATAGGCATCAATATTTTCCATTCTAAATTTAGTAATTGATCAATTCTAAGGCGAGGCATAGTCCATCTAACCCATAAAGCCAAAAATACACAAAAGAATGTTTTACCGAAGAACCACAACACAGGTGGTATATAATCCATTATCTGATTAAAAGATTCCCAACCAGGAATATGCAATGGCATCCAACCTCCTAAAAATAATGTAGAAGCGATGGCTGCAATTATAAACATATTTAAGTATTCTGCCAAGTAAAAGAACCCAAACTGAATACCCGAATATTCGGTATGATAACCTGCTGTAAGTTCCGATTCAGCTTCAGGCAAGTCGAACGGACCACGATTAGTTTCGGCATGACCAGCTATAAGATAAACCACGAAAGCTATAAGAGCAGGAATACCTCCTCTGAAAATATTCCAAGCGTAAGACTGTTGTTCTACTATTTCGGATAATTGCATAGTTCCCGAAAGCATAACCATAGTCATTAACGCTAAGCCACACGATAATTCGTACGATATAAGTTGAGCTCCCGAACGCATAGCACCAATCATAGTATATTTATTATTCGACGACCAACCTGCAAGAAGTATTCCAACTACTCCCAAAGATGAAACTGCCAATAAATAAAACACACCTATGTTAAAGTCTACCGCTTGCAATCCTTTATCGAAAGGTATAGCTCCGAAAGTACATATAGAAGCTATTATAACCAAGAAAGCCGCAAGTCGAAACAATCGAGGGTCGGCTCTATCTATTCTTATCAATTCCTTTATAAGAATCTTTATCATATCGGCAACCGACTGAATAAGACCAAAAGGACCTACACGGTTAGGACCTATACGACATTGAAAGAAAGCACAAACCTTTCTTTCTACATAAATAAGTATTAGAGCCAGCACTGCATACACTGCAAGTATAGCAACACCTATAAGTACAAACTCTATAAACAAAGCCCACCCCTCACTTAAATAAGTGCGAAGAAACTCGTCAATCCAATTAGTAACAACTTCAAAATGAAACATATTTATTTTTGTTTACTATTCATTATTATCTATCAATACAAGGCACTACATAGTCCAAAGAACCTCCCAACATCACCAAGTCGGCAACTTTATTACCAACCGCTATATACTTAAGAGTATTAACTAACGTAAGACTCGGAGAACGGAATTTTATGCGATAAGGATATTTATCTCCTCTACTATTGATATATACATCGAACTCTCCTCTTGCCCCTTCCACTCTTTGGAAGTATTCGCCTTCCGGAAGTTTTATGATAGCTTTTGTTTTAGCAGCATAAGCACCCCCTGGTATATTGTCAATTAGTTGTTCTATAATATTCAACGATTCTTCTATTTCATCTAAGCGAATAATATAACGGTCGAAAGTTAATCCGTCAGTTCTCAACACTTCTTGAAAGTCGGCGTGAGAATATGCTGCATAAGTTTCTATCTTCCTAACATCATTGCTCCAACCCGAAGCTCGCCCAGTAGGACCAGTTGCTCCAAGCGATATAGCCTGTTCTTTGCTAAGATAACCAACACCCTCCATACGTCCTCTGGCAATAGGATTACCAGTAAACAACAAATGGTGTTCTTTTAGCATCTTTCGCATATAAGGTATAAATTCTTTTACTTTCTTCTGGAAGTTGGGGTGAATATCTTTCATAACTCCACCTATAGTAGCATAGTTAGTCATCAAGCGACCTCCACAAGTTTCCTCAAATATATCCATTATCTTTTCTCTATCACGCATTCCGTAAACGAAAGCAGTGATAGAACCCATATCCATAGCCATACAACCCCAACCCAATAAGTGAGAAGCTATACGAGTAAGTTCGTCAATAATAGTTCTTATATAGTGAGCTCTCTCAGGAACCTCCAACTGTAAGCCTTTTTCTACAGCCAAGCAAGTTCCGTGTCGGCTTATACTGCCCGACAGGTAATCTAATCGTTCGGTAAGATGAAGTATTTGAGGATAAGTATAAGCTTCGCTCATCTTTTCTATTCCTCTGTGTATATATCCCAAATTGGGGTCTATCTTTTTAATAGTCTCGCCATCTAAAGACACTCGCAAATGCAGTACTCCGTGAGTAGCAGGGTGTTGAGGACCAAAATTCACAACATACTCTTCTTCTTCAAACATTTTGTGATGGTCTTCTTTCTTTTCTCCATTTACCATTTCTACCGAAGGTAAATCTTCCATTTGTTCCAGATTTTCGTCTGTACAAGGAATAGGATTAAGCGAAGGGTCGGCGTTATAATCTTTTCTGAACGGATACCCTACCCAATCTTGACGCAAGAACAAATGTCTCATATCGGGATTATTCAAGAATACTATACCATAAAAACCATGCACTTCCCTTTCGTAAAGGTCGGCACAATTCCACAAATCAGTAATAGTTTCTATTTCGGGTTTATCTCTGTCTTCTATTTCTGCTTTCAGCATTAATACAGTATCGGGAAACTGAGTAGAAGAAAGAGTATATATTACTCCAAGATTATCACCATAATCCATTCCTATAATGTCCATAAGGAAGTCGAAGGAATAGCGTTGGTTGTTTTTCAAGAAAGATGCGGTTTCATACAATTTCTCTTTTGGAATAGAAACCTTATATTCTTTTCCGATTTGCTCAACTGTGGCAAATGGAAGTTGTGCTAATAATTCATCAATTACTTTCATTACCAAGTTTCTCTAAATCAGTTTCTTTTTCTTTATATTTAGCCATATCCGGTTGTGCTGGCAACTTAAAAAAGTCTTGCATTTTTATTTTACGAGCCAACTGCATCATACCATATATCATTGCATCAGGACGAGGCGGACAACCTGGTACATATACGTCTACTGGTATTACCTTGTCTATACCCATAACCGTATGATACGAGCTTTTGAACGGACCACCACCAATAGCGCAGCTTCCGAAAGCCATCACATATTTTGGTTCTGCCATTTGTTCGTATAAACGCTTAAGCACGGGAGCCATTTTATGAACTATAGTACCACAACAGAATATCACATCAGCCTGACGTGGACTATTACGAGTAACTTCCCAACCAAAGCGAGCGAAATCGTACCGAGCAGCACCAAGACACATAAACTCAATACCACAACAACTTGTAGCAAACGTTAAAGGCCATACCGAATTAGAGCGTCCCCAGTTAATTAAGTCATTAACTTTAGCTATGGCAATATTCACGCCATTGGCTCTTAATTCTTTTACATACTCTTCGAGGTATTCATTTTCTTTGAAATCCTCGTATTTCATATCTCTGATATAAATATCTTTTACTTCCATTCCAAAGCTCCTTTCTTCCAAGCGTAAACCAAACCTAAAGTAAGCACTACAAAAAAGAATGCCATACAAATAAGTCCATCAATTCCTAAGTCGACCATTACGGTAGCCCAAGGGAATAACAAAACCGTTTCAACATCGAAAACGAGATACAAAATAGCGAAAAGATAATAACCCACCTTGAACTGAGTCCAAGAAGTTCCCCGAGTAGGAATACCGCACTCGTAAGGTTCACCTTTTACAGGATTTGTGGATCTGGGAGCTAATAGCCAAGCTATCAACAACGCAGCCACAACCATAACGATAGCTGTTATCAAGACAACTAAAAATAAAGCAGAGTTACTCATAAAGAGTGTTATTTTGTTATTAGAAATGTTTCAAAGGACGACTTTCGTCCTTTTCATGGTACACATTCTCGTAATTGTAGAGCAAAAGTAGAAACTATTTATTAGCCGACAAAGCTTTTCCGAGTAAAATTAGGGGATTTTATAAAAAAGAGACGAAAAAGAGCTGAAGAACGAAGAACTAAGTTTTTATGGTTCATCAATAAGAAATAATTTGGTCAGCCATAATTATTAATAAGTATAAACCAAGCCGACCGCTTTTACCGTTAAGGCAAATAACAGTCAACCAAAAACGTTAAGATACAGCATCAAATTTATTTCACCCGTGTGAAACGAGTTGTTTCACCAGCATGAAACAAAGTGTTTCACCTATATGAAACAGATTGTTTCAATAGTATGAAACAGGAAATTTCATACTGCGAAACGGATTATGTCAAAATTATGAAACGGATTATGTCAACGTATGAAAACGGATCGTATTATAGGAAGAAAGACAACTCTGCCTTACTTTGTAGTTTCTAAGTTTTTAGCCTCTTGCCAAAACTCTTCCATTTCATTTAGAGTCATATCTTTAAGATTACGTCCCATATCCTTTACTTTTTGTTCCATATAGTTGAAACGGAATATGAATTTCTGATTTGTACGCTCTAAGGCATTGTCTGGATTAATTTTATAAAGTCGTGCAGCGTTTACAAGACTAAAAAACAAATCGCCGAACTCTTTTTCCATATTTTCTTTATCCAAAGAAGCTATTTCTGCTTTAAGTTCGTCTATCTCTTCTTGTACTTTCTCCCAAACGTCTTCTTTTTTATTCCAATCGAACCCCGAATTTCGTGCTTTATCTTGTATGCGATGAGCCTTAGGAAGTGATGGCAGCGAAGAAGGCACGCCTTCGAGTACTGTTTTATTACCTCCTTTTTCTTTCAGTTTGATTTGCTCCCAATTAAGTTCTACCTGTCCTGCAGTTTTAGCCTCAACATCTCCAAACACGTGAGGGTGACGAAATATTAGTTTATCGCATTGAGCATTACAAACATCAGCAATGTCAAATTCGCCTTTCTCTTCTGCTATTTTAGAGTAAAAGAGTATATGAAGGAGCACATCGCCAAGCTCTTTCTTTATATCTGGCACATTATTTTTAATTATAGCTTCGCACAGCTCAAATGTTTCTTCTATAGTATTGGTACGAAGACTTTCATTTGTCTGTTTTTTATCCCACGGACATTTCTCTCTTAGTTCGTCAAGAACGTCAAGCAGGCGTGCAAACGCCTGCATCTGTTCTTCTCGTGTATGTTGCGACATTAAATTTATTGTTTTTAATTTACTTATACGTCTTCAATCCGTCTTGTAAAAACTGAATATACTCGTCGATATTTGTATTATATGCTCTCCAAGGAGCTATAGGTTTACCCTCATTATCGAGAAGCACATAATATGGTTGAGCATTAGCTCCGAACTTGTATCGTTGTAAATAACTCCACTTATCGCCTACAGTTCTTAGCTTACTTGTTTTACCATACTCTTCTACTTGGATAGTTTCAGATAGTTTCGTTTTATCATCTACATAAAGCGATATAAGCACATAATCGTTGTCGATAATTCCTTTTACGCGAGGGTCTGACCACACCGCAGCTTCCATTTCTCTACAGTTTACACAACCATAACCTGTAAAATCTACCAATACTGGCTTGTTGTGTTTTGCAGCATAAGCCATTCCTTCTTCGTAATCGTGGAATTGAGGTTTAACTTCTCCATCGTACAAGTTGAAATCTTGTGTATAAAGTGGTGGAGAGAATGCACTTATTGCTTTTAGAGGAGCTCCCCATAATCCGGGCACCATATAAATAGCAAATGCAAAAGAAATTATAGATAAGAATAATCTTGTTACCGACACACTCTTCAAATCACTATCGTGAGCAAATTTAATTTTACCAAGTAAATACAAACCTAAAAGTACGAATATAACTATCCAAAGCACAAGGAATACCTCACGGTCAAGTATTCTCCAACCATAAGCTAAATCAGCCACAGAGAAAAACTTAAGAGCCAAAGCAAGTTCAAGGAAACCTAATACAACTTTCACCGAATTAAGCCAACCTCCCGATTTAGGCAAACTCTGCAACATTGATGGGAATATAGCAAAGAAAGCAAATGGTATAGCAAGAGCCAATCCGAAACCAAACATTCCTATTGCAGGACCTACAATACTTCCCATACTTGCTGCCTGAACTAATAATCCTCCAATGATAGGACCTGTACAAGAGAACGAAACTAACACAAGAGTAAATGCCATAAAGAATATACTTATGAAACCTGTGGTAGAGTCTGCTTTATTGTTCATTTTGTTAGTCCACGACTGAGGAAGTGTTATCTCGAATGCTCCGAAAAACGATATTGCAAAAACGACTAACAGAGCAAAGAATATAATATTGAATATTGCACTTGTAGATAATTCATTTAATGCACTTGCTCCAAATATCATAGTTATTAGTAATCCTAATATCAAATATATAACTATTATTGAAATACCATAAGTAACGGCATCTCTAACGGCTTTTTTTCTGTCGGATTTAGAACGTTTAAGAAAGAAACTAACCGTCATTGGTATGATAGGCCATACACAAGGAGTTAATAGAGCAAGAAAACCTCCACCAAAACACAAAAGAAATATTGCCAACCACGACTTATCAGACTCATCTCCGCTATCGCCATAGTTTTGCAACTCTCCTACAACTGGAGTCCATATATCAGCAATAGCTTCGTTTACAAAAGAAGTTACAGGCTCCACTTCTGGAGTTACAACTTCCTCTACCTCTTCTTTAACAGTCTCTGCTGTATTCTTCACATTAGTTTTTGAGGCTTGTGCTATAAGCGAAGATGGTAGTTTACTCTTAGAGAAAGAAAATTCTTCTTTCCCAGGTATGCAAAACTCATCATTGCAAGACATATAATCTATATATCCTTCGATTAAAAAATTATCGGCATCGGTTATCTTAAACTTCTGAGTAAAAGAAGGCTCTCCGTCATACCAACTAACATTCATACCAAACAAATCGTCAAATTTTGTTGTTATTCCGGTAAGAGTTGTAACTTTGTCGACTAATTCGCAACCTTTAATTGTTTCGAAAACAAACGACGTTGGAGTTGGACCTCCAGGTGGCAAGTCTAAAGTATATAAATGCCAATCTTGCTCAACTGACGCATTAAAAGTAACTTCTCCTTTGTCGTTTATGAAGTAGTTCCATTTAACAGGCTCTTGCATTTGCGCCATAGCAAAAGTGCAAAAAAAGAAAGAAATAAGGGTTAGAAGACTCAATTTAGTACGCATAACTATTTTACTTTAATATTTAATTTGCAAATGTATAAAGATTAATTCAAAAACAATATGGAAACTTACGAACAAAAAGAAAAAAAGTCTCATCTTCTAAGAAATTCACTACTTGGGGTTGCCGGCATTTTAGTTTTAGCCCTCTCTATATTCATATATGTGAAGTTTTATTTTGTATGGGGAGAAGGAGTTAAAACTGGTCAGCTCAACTATGTTGTACGTAAAGGTTACGTGTTCAAAACTTATGAAGGCAAATTAATACAAGCAGGTCTTAAATCGGGAGCGATGGGTAATAGCATTCAATCTAATGAGTTTGTATTTTCAGTGGAAGACGAGAACGTTGCTAAACAATTAATGAATGCAGGAGGCTACGAAGTAGATCTTCAATACAAAGAATATCTCGGAACTCTTCCTTGGCGTGGACATAGCAAGTATGTAGTTGACAGCATTATCAACCTAAAGCCTCGACAAGAATATAACTCCAATTAAACTTATGAGAATAGATATAATTACAGTAATGCCCGAACTACTAACAAGTCCTCTCAACCACTCAATACTTAAACGAGCACAAGACAAAGGACTTGTTGAAATACATCTTCATAATTTGAGAGACTACACTCTCGACAAACATAAACGAGTAGACGATTATCCTTTCGGAGGACAAGCTGGTATGGTGCTTCAATGCGAGCCTATCGACAGAGCTATAACTTCCCTGAAAGAACAACGCAAATACGACGAAGTTATCTACACTTCGCCAGATGGAGAAACATTCAATCAGCCGATTGCCAATCAGCTTTCGTTGTATGAAAACATTATTATATTGTGCGGACATTATAAAGGTATAGATTACCGAATACGTGAACATCTTATTACTCGTGAAATTT
Source organism: Dysgonomonadaceae bacterium PH5-43 (assembly GCA_029916745.1). Taxonomy (NCBI): domain Bacteria; kingdom Pseudomonadati; phylum Bacteroidota; class Bacteroidia; order Bacteroidales; family Dysgonomonadaceae; species Dysgonomonadaceae bacterium PH5-43. The sequence continues at coordinate 39,202 of JARXWK010000016.1, forward strand.
CTATTGGCGATTATGTCTTAACTGGCGGAGAACTTGCTGCTGCCGTTATGTCTGACGCTATAGTGCGCCTTATACCGGGTGCTATAGGAGATGAACAATCTGCCCTTTCCGACTCTTTTCAAGATAATCTTTTGGCTCCGCCTGTATATACTCGACCTTCCGATTACAAAGGGTGGACAGTTCCCGAAGTTCTTTTATCCGGACACGAAGCTAAAATCAGAGAATGGGAGTTACAACAATCAATAGACAGAACTAAACGTTTAAGACCCGATCTATTGTAACGCCGCTAATTGTATGAGAAAGGTTGTTTTGTTATTAGGCATACTTATTCTTTCGACCAATATTTGGGCAAAGAAATCACCGATAGAAATTAAATATTCGGTAATGGACTTACAGGCATTACGGTATTATCCTTTTACTATTGAAATAGATTCACTTGTTCACGAATTAGTATTATCAACACAAACTTCTTCTCCAAAAGAAAAGAATGTAGAAAACAAAAAGTCGTCGGTAGATATTATTGGCAATAAAGAATTACTACTAACTCAACTTACAAATCTAAGCAATAGTAATAACTTTATTTACAAATATGCTCTAAAACCCTACGTAAATTGGCTGCAACATTCTGCTCCTCTGAATGAAAACGACAGAGAACTTACCCTAACTCTCGGACTAAACGACAAAAGCATATACAACTTTATTGGGAATAGCAATGTCAACAACATAATTAATGAACTATTTGGAGATATAAACTTATTCAAAGAGAGCAATCAGGTTATGTTTAACAAGGTAAATAGCCCGCTTGCGAAGAAAAACCTAAACTCTTATAAGTTCTTTTTATCGTCAAGCAAAGCTCAAAACCAACAATACGAAATTGTTTTTTATCCTAAAGACTTAGAATACTCAGGGTTTATCGGCTATTTATACATTACAGAATCTACGCCTCACAAGTTAGTGAAAGCCGTTTTCACTCTAAACTCGGCATATAATTTTAGTTCTAAAAGGAATATTTTGTTTACGCAATACTTCGAAGAAGATGAAAGCAATAAACTTAATCCGACTAAAAAAGATTATATTCTATCGTGGGGTGATGAAATAACAGGAAGTTTACAGGTTAACAAAACTGTAAATTACAATGCGGAACCTATCCCACTATCAGCTTCTGAAAGCAAACTTGATAGCTTCATAAAAGAAAGCAACAACACTAAGGCTTATAACAATTTCAAAGCTGTAAGCAGACTATTCTTAACCGACCATTATTCTATAAACGGAGAAAGAGGCATTTTCGAGTTCGGACCAATTACACGATTTATCAGCTATAACAAAACAGAAGGACTTCGTTTACGTTTAGGAGGAAACACAACTACTAATCTTCACAATCAGTGGTTGTTTGGAGGTTATGCTGCATACGGCTTTAATGATAAAGAATGGAAATACAGAGGCGACATTATGTTTTCATTTACTCCCAAAGACAGAGATATATGGGAGTTTCCTAAAAGATTATTAAGTTTTAGTTATATCAACGATCTTAATATTCCTGGAGCAGACCTACTTACAAGCAAGCGAGACTTTTTCGCATACTCTTTTTCGCATATCGCCAACTATAATATGACCAAACAAAAGCTCTTCTCTCTTGATTACGAACACGAGTTTGAAAACAACATATCATTTAAAGTAGGAGGAAAACATATTAAAGATGAAACACTAAAAGGTCGCGAATACTCTTTTATTAACAACAACATAGAAACGTTGGTAAACAAACTTACATCAAGCGAAGTTAATTTTGCTTTTCGCTATGCTCCTAACGAAGTATTCTTTCAAACACGTCATAAAAGAAGATACTTGCGCAATGCCGACTACGAAATAAATATAAAACATCGCATAGGATTAAAAGATTTATTCGGCTCTGATTATTCTTATCACATCACGGATATAAATGTGCTTAAAGAATTAAAGCTACCTAATAAAATAGGTAAACTAAGTATCGAATTAGACGCTCGTAAAGTATGGAGTCGCCTACCCTATCCTTTCTTATTTATTGAAGGAGGTAATCAAAGCTATATATTCAAAGAAGACAATCACAACCTTATGGATTATTCCGAATTTATTACAGATAATTTTGTCGCCGGCATTATAAACACCCAGTTCAACTGGTCGCCAATACGATTACTTTATAAGAATAAATCAAAAACTAACATAGGAGTAAAAGCTATCTACGGACCTATGTCGGATAAAAACAATCCTAATTTACACCCAGAGTTATTTGTTATAGGGGAAAACATTAAAACATTAAACGATACTCCTTATATAGAGGTCAACTTTGGATTTTCTAATATCTTAAAATTCTTTCGTTTAGAATGGGTACAACGTCTCACTTACTTAGAAAGAGACTCCAATGGCAATAAAAAAAGTAAAGGGTCTTTATTTGTAGGCGCAAACTTTTCGTTCTAATCCTAAACCTTTTCCTCTCTCTTCTTGTTTAGATGGTATAAGTTTTATAAACAATTAAATTTATCAAGTCATGAAACAAGAAATTAAAAAGAAAGGTGTATCAATTTTATCCTTAGACGTAGACAAACTTATCGATATGTTAAATGCTGCTTTAGCTGAAGAATGGTTGGCTTATTATCAATATTGGATAGGAGCGCAAGTAGTGGAAGGTCCTATGCGCGTTCAAGTTGAAGCCGAACTGTTAGAACACGCTCAAGAAGAATTAGACCATGCCGATAGGGTTGCAAAAAGAATTATTGAATTAAACGGAACTCCTATATTAAATCCGGTTGAGTGGACTAAGTTGGCTCGTTGTAAATACGAAGCTCCTGAAGATCCTTATGTAGAAAACATTTTAGCTCAAAACATCAGAGGTGAGCGTTGTGCAATACAAAGATACCAAGAGATTGCCGACTTCACTTATAAAACCGACTGGGTAACTCACAATATCGCTGTAAGTATTCTTGCCGAAGAAGTTGAGCACGAAAAAGACTTAGATGATTTTGTAACAGACATCAATTTAAGTAAAATAAAAGGAGTACAATAAGACAACAATGAACGGTGAGTTTTGAGGTTAATCACCATTCACAGAAAGAGACATTCCCTCTTTTGCAAGGATTGTATTAGGGAACACTTCTTGAGCCTCGTTTAACAACACCGACTCGTCGGGATAACGAGCCGAGAAGTGCCCTAATAATAACCTTTTCACATTTGCTGTTTTTGCTATTAACGCTGCCTGCTTCGCCGAAGTATGCAGCGTTTCTTTTGCCCGAGCTATATCTTGTTGCGAAAACGTAGCTTCGTGATATAACAAATCAACACCTTCTATTATTGGAATAATCTTCTCGCTATAAACCGTATCCGAACAATAAGCGTATCTATAACTTGGTTCGGCAGGTTTAGTAAATATCTTATTAGGAATAATCGTCCCATCGTCTAACACAAAGTCCTCTCCATTCTTCAAAGCATTGATTTGTCTAATCGGAACATTATAATAATCTACCATCTCTCTTATTATGTGCATAGCCTTAGGTTTCTCTTCAAAAAGAAAACCTGCCGTTGGAACTCTGTGTTTAAGAGGAATAGTTGACACTTTTAACGACCTATCATCAAGTATAAGTTCAGACTTATTCGGATTAAAAGAGTTGAATATTATCTTATATGGACTTTCTTTACAGAAGTAATCAAGCATTGGTTTGAATATCTTCTCGGCATCAGGCTGAGCGTGAATATACAAATCGCCAGTTCGCCCTAACAAACCCAAAGTAGATACTAATCCGAGTAAACCGAAACAATGATCGCCGTGAAGATGCGATATAAAGATATGACTAAGTCGCTGAAATTTCAGTTTCATTGCCCTAAACTGTAATTGAGTTCCCTCTCCGCAATCTATCATATACAACTTTTCCCTATGATTAAGAACTTGCGAACTCAAGAAATGACGAGTTGTAGGCAATGCCGAACCACAACCTAATACGTTTACTTCAAATTTGTCCATTGCATAATTGTTTAATGCAAAGGTAAATAATTTAAAGCAATTAGGAGTTAGAAGTTAAGTTTCTGTTGTCCATTTGAGTTGAGTTTAACAGTATCTTTTCTACCTATTTTACCAATTGTTATGCTTCTGTCATCTTTAATTATCTCTTTAATGTACTTGTTTGATACTTTTCTTCCAGTTTCTTTCTTTATTTGTTCTATTATATTTGATATAGGTATTTCGGACTTACCGTTCAACACATCATGTATTATTCTTAACAGATTTGTTTTATCATCACTAGTTTCTTTACTTTGCTTATCCTTTGGAGCTGGGTGTTCAATATTTGATTTTTTATAAAAGCGAAGATTCAATGAGTCATAATATAAATCATAGAATTTTCGGAAGCCGAAAAAAGCACCTAAGAGAATAATCGAATACAAGAAACTATCGCCGAATTCTTTTTTGAGAATCTCAAATTTTTTAATTAAATTTGTTTGTGTTATATCTTCTGAATTACGAATCTCATCTTTAAGTTTCAAATACAAAGGAGCTATAATATATTGTTTTATATTATCCTTGGTGTTTTGTGAAATATATCCTTTTGAATCTTCAGATTTTTCTAAAAGATCTATTATACGCAGAGACTCTATTTGGGGGTCTTTCATGTTAAGTTGTTCTAAAAAGCCATAAACTTTACTTCCTTCAAAAGTAGGTTGTCCTTTACTGTGTGCAAAAATCAGTCCTGCGTCATAGAAATATCCCAGCATAGACTTTGAGAAATACTCATGTCTATCATAAGCTATTAAATATTCCCAATAATTACCATTTTGAATTTCATCTGCTTTTGTTCCGTTTTTTCTATGTTCCAATCCTTTGATTATATTTTCAAAACCAAGTTTTAACAAATAATCCTCTAAAGGTTTTTCTATTTTACAAATAGTCCATAATGATTGAATAGCATTATTCACTTCTCTATTTTGAATACCTACTTCTATTTTTGATAAGAGAGATTCAAAGATTGGATTTTCGAGCCTTATTCTTGGATCTATCTTTGATTCAATAGATTTTTTTGCTTGTTTTGAGAGTGGATATATTTTTACAATGTCGTTTATACCAACTTCTATATTTGCTTCTTGACTGTTGTTTATCTCTAAGTGAAGTATTAAGTACTCTTCATCATATTCAAAAGGTGTTGTCGTTTCAAATTGTTCTATAATTTGATTTTCAACTTTTTCTGTTATGTTTCCATCAAAATAAATCAGAGTACATTTAGGTATAAATGCACAGCCAAACCTATAGAATAGGTTAAACTGATTTCTTAATACAATACTTAAACAATTTGTCATAACTAAAAATCAAAGTCGTCAATTGAATTGTTAGAATCTGGAATATTTGATATTGAAATCTGAGTACATTCATCTTTAATCTCATCAATTAAATAATTTGCATGTCCAGAATATGTTAAATATAGATTCTTTCTACTTCTTGTTATTGCAACTATAAATAATAGTTCGTATTTGTTGACATACGAATAACCAGGATCAGCTTGAAATGGCAAAAAAACATTATTAAAATCAAGTCCTTTTGAACTGTGATAGGTCATTAAAACAGCTTCTTTATTTTGTTCTGCTTCAAGCAAAGAACCATGGCTATTACCAACATATTGAAGCTTTACATTTTGCTCTCTTAAATATTTATTCATAGAATCGTAATCATATCCTATTGTTTTTTCTTTTAGCTCAAAATCAATTCCATTTGATTTTAATCTTTCACATTCTTTTTCCGCAGCCGATTTAGTTGCAAAATATCCTATATGCGACTTTTTATTTTGTCTTTCGAATATTTTTTTACTTATGATATTTTGAGCTTTTTGCTCATTTGAAAAATCAATACAAACATAGTATAGGTTCTTGCGTTGAGGAATCCACTTTGGTTTATTATTCACTTGTAAAACTTCATTAACAAACTGAACTATACTATAGTGTATAGGTATCAAAATCACACTTGTTTCATTAACTGCAGGACCTTTTATAGCTTCATTGTAAACATACTTAACCTCATCTGTTATATTTTGAGCTTCACATACTCTAATTTTAACATCTACTTTTGTCAAATCTCTCTTTGATCCTCCAAACATAAACGGTGCTATTTTTTGCACAGCTCTAATAATGCTTCTTGGTAAACGATATATCCTATTTAGAGAAAAAGCTTTTGCGTTAAGTATCTTTCCTATATCAGAAGGCTTAACTACACTCTCGTACCATTTTGGATCTCTATCATAAATAGATTGGTTAGAATCTCCAGCAACTATTACTTTATTAGCACCATCTTTCATTGCAACTAAAACACGATTGGTTAAATCCTGCACTTCGTCACAAAATATATAATCGAATCTTTGATTTTTCTTATTGTAAAAATCAACATAAGTCATTACGGGTATACTATTAGGTAGCCCCAACTCTTTCATTCCTGTTTTAAATAGATCAACTAAAGAGCATGTATAAACTACAATAGCGACTTTAGCAGAAGGATTTTTCTGAATTACTTCTCTTAAGGCGTGAACAAGCAAAACTGACTTTCCACTTCCTGCAAATCCTTTCACCCATATATTTCCTGTCTTTTTTGATTCTACATTAATAAAATCTCTTTGATCTGGATCTAATTGATCCTCTCTTACCATCCAAGCCATAATATTTCATTTTTTAATTAAACCTTCTTCTGTCGATATTTTTGTTAGATTCTCTGAATTATAAAATTTTTCACCTGTAAACTTGGGTTTTGAATTCCTTACCTGTTTTGCATACTCTCTCATACCTAATTCTTCTGCAACGGAGACAAGCCACCCATATTCATTGTCATGCAATCTGTTTCTTTCATATTTGTTTTTCCATATTTCAAATGCCTTTTTAATCATTTCTTCTCCTTTGGGATTATTCTCTCTATTAAGAATTTGTCCCAGTTCGCACAAACTATGAGGCATGTTAGGATCAAATAACAAAGACTCTTCTAAAATTTCTTTACTCTTATTAGGGTCTTTGTATTTTAATTTTAGAGCATAGTTGAATGCCGTAGTTGCATTCTTATCCATATTATACGCTAATTCATAATATTCTAAAGCCTTGCTTTCATGTCCTGCATTTGAATACAATACACCTATTGCATTGTAATTCTTAGTATTTGGGTATAATTCGTTTAACAGTTCTAATGTTTCTGCTGCTCGCAAATCTTTCCCAACTTTTTCGTAAGCCTGGTATAAGGTCGTCAGCCCTTCTTTTGTTGGTCTTCCTCCATTCTGTTCAGCTTCAAGATTTGCTTGCCTCTCTGCTCTTAACACAACTCTTTCCTCTGCGGAAAGTTCTTTGTTTGCAAATGGATTTATAGGCTCAACAAAAACAGATTGCCCTTCTGCTGAAGCCCGTGCTATAAGCAATTTATCTGCTGTAATTTCTAATTCTAATTTTACAGTAACATTACGTTTGAAGCCCTCTCTACAACCGCTAACAATTTTAATATTATAAAGAAGTTTATTTTTATTACCTAAACAAATAGGTAGTTCTATTGCCTTTTGTCCGTCTTTACTTGTTACTAAATCATCAATAACAATCAAATCACAAGGTATATGCGTACCTGCTTTAAGAATAACTTTAGGTGTTTCATCTTTTGTGATAACGATAAAAGGCTCGCTGGTAATAGGCTGTATGATATTCTTCCCAAAACCATTAAAAACTAATGAATGAATTGCAGCCCCTGAAGAAACATGAGTTTGCAAGTCTCTTGGAATCAATATTTCTGACTCTTTGAAATATTCTTTAAGTGCTGTTTGTACGTATGGATTTTTTGAACTACCACCAATGAACAATACATAATCAATATCATTTTTAGAGAGATTCGCTTTTTTCAAGGCCGTTTGAATAGGATTGAAAATTGTAATAAATTCATCTTCTACTTTTTTAGTTCTATATGGCAACAGATTGCTCGACTTCAAAAAGACTTTCATAACCTCATTAAACTCTGCATAAGATAATTTAGGCTCTGTTAATGTTAATAAGCCCTTCCTTGAATCTATTCTGACAGGATAACCTATCGAAACATAATCTCTACTTGTTGCCGATTGAGGCAATACTCGATTACTCATTTGCAATGCTATTTTATCACAAATAATAATTTTCAACTGCTCAGCTGTTTTTAATAACTGAGTAATTATTCTATTTTTTTCTGGTGTTCTAAAATCAGACTGTTCCTTTTTACTTTCTTCGAGTAATTTAGGAAACAAATAATCAATAGCTATAAGCCTATCGATATCATCTCCTCCTAGTTTTTCAAACTTTGAAATTGAAAGATTTTTAGAATATATTCCATCTAGGTCTTTTCCTAATTCAAGGACTGAAACATCACACGTTCCTGCTCCAAAATCGAAAACTAACACTTTAGGATTATCTCCATCAGGAAGAGTTATTGAATTATTTTCCATAGAAGAGACTTGAACATAACTTAGGAATGCAGCATTTGGCTCATCAATCAAAGATTGTTTATTTATTGAAATTCCATTTTGTTCGAGAGCATACATCAATTCCTTTCGTTGATTAGCCTCGAATGAAGCGGGAATACTAACTGCATACTGAATGTGTTTAGGCAAATTCTTTTCTCTAATATATCTTTCTATCTGAACCTCAAGGTATTGAAAAAAGACTTTTGCTGCATCTTTAGGGTTCAATATAGGATAATTACTATTCCTATCAAGCTCGCTATTGTAATATTTCGCCCCTAAATCTTCCCCTAATTCCATCTTAAAAGAATACCAAATATTAACACCTTTCTTCAGCCTATATTTCAAGTCAGATGCTCCTTCCCCAACCAACAACTGTTGGTTATGCCATGCTATAACCGTTGGAATTTTTTCTGATGAATAAATTGCCCCATCGCTTAATTTTTGATTAAGTCGAATAGAATTTGTTATTACTCCCCCTCCTTGCTTATCTATTGTTGCTATTGACACCACAGTTGTAGAAGTACCAAAATCAATCCCAATAAAAGTTGTATTGAAAATATCTGTTTCTTGACGTGCAAGTTTGCTGTCTTTTATTACAGGTAGTAAACTTTCTATATTAATTTCTGTTGCCATAAATTAGATTGTAATTAATTGATATTTTTTCCTTTAAACCACAAAAAGGCATGAAACTTGCCTTATCAGTCTTCTCAGGTATCGCCAAACACCTACAACTACAAATAAGGAAGCTCATGCCTAAAACATGAGCATTCGCTTACTGCTCTTGTAGTTGTTTTTCTAATGAAATTGGCGATTTCGAGAAAACTACGGGCAATAAAGCAAACGCTTTATATATCTATGTCTTATTGTTTATTTAATTATCTATAAGCAAATTGTTTTATATTAATTATGCAAATATATAAACAATTGTCTAATTAACAAGGTCTTTGCTAAAAAATTAAAACACAAGGCACGAGCTTGGATACAAAGCTACAGTATTAAGTAATTGACATTGAAGTTCTGCAAGGCTTGCAGAACTAAAGAAATGTAGATATTTGTTGGGGCTTATTACAAACTACCTTATAGATCTTATTAAATACTCTTTGTCGTTGTTAATAAAGTTCATAAGTTAATTCATGCAACATAAATATCTCTGCTATTGTTACCTTTTTCTGAAGCAATATAGAGTAATGGTTAGCACTATAAAAAACTTTGACAATGCAAATGTTGCTGTCAGAATTGTCGCTGTTACTTCATTGTCCCAATCGAATACAAATGCATGTATCGTTGCTGTTATGATAAATGCAATTATTGACAGCAACATTGCTTTTAAGGATGTTTTTCTCATGATTTTATATATTTGGCAATTATAATTTAACACCTTTTATTTATTATATTTCATCGTACCAAATACAATATATATTGTACTGGATTATATATAACCTTCCCATAATTGAAATTGTCTAACTTGTCTGTTTCTTTCATTTTCACAAGCCTCTTTGTTCTATCACAGTATTGTTATTTACGACTTTCGTATATTTCCGTTAAATATCGCTAGCATTATTAACACTACAGTAGATATTTCAACTGTGATTGCAGAAATGATCATTATTGCAGACATCGTTTCATTTTGGTAATCCAACACTGACGCGTACACTAATGCACTTGCAAATAGCATAAATGCTGACATTAACAGTATTAATACTGTTATCCATATCAACGTTTTTAATTTCATGTAATTTCTCATTTTATTATCCCTAATTATGTGTCGGGCACAACATTTTAATTTCGCCTACTCTAATCAGTTTTCGGCTTCCCTTTTTATCATTTAAGCTCTTTGCTAAAAAATTAAAACACAAGGCACGAGCTTGGATACAAAACTACAGTATTAAGTAATTGACATTGAAGTTCTGCAAGGCTTGCAGAACTAAAGAAATGTAGATATTGGTTTGGGCTTATTACAAACTACCATACCGCTCTTATTAAATACTCTTTGTCGTTGTTACTAGATAGGCGAGCTGCTTCTTAGGAGATACCCCTTGCCGTTCTTAGGAGATACCCGATGCCGCTCTTAGTAGAACCTCCCCGCCTTAATACTTAAAGCACCCATTCTCTCTTAGTAGAGAGACCTCGCCTATCTCAGTAGAGAGTCAAGGGGTCTCTACTAAGAGAGGAGACCCTAAGTGAAGCTTTGCATTTCAGTGTGCTTTGCACAAGTTAAAAGTTAAGAATTAAAAGATAAAAGTTAACGCTACTTCCATAGCTGTATGGCGAGCGAAGCGTTGCCTAAAGGTAATTCAACCTTTTGTTATGTACTTAGACGGTTTTATATATCAGATTCATTTATTATTAGACTGCGGTCTAACTGTATCTTTTTTACAGAAAATCTTTCTCCTGTTATAAAATAGTTTTTAGCTAAATTTTCATCAAGCTCTCTTATGAATGCTTCCCTTATTCTTGCACACTTTTCATTTATAGAGTTTTTAGTTGGGTCAGTTACGTCTTCAATGCTTTTACGATAATCATCAATAGTGCCTCTTGTTGCTACTTTTTTGTAAATTTCAAGAAGCTCTTTTCTGTAATCAGACAAATACTTAAACAATATCCCTTTTGGGTGCTTTAAGAACAAAAAGAATACAGCTTTGGGAAGAGGATGCATTTTTATTTCCAAGTTGTTATAGTCAGGAAGGATTATTTTATATTCGTTTGTTATTAATAAGTGGCTTAGCTTAGGCTGGGCATTTTCAAGAGAAAACAACGACTTTATAACAAGTTCATTTACGCCTAATTGTTTTAACTTTTCTATTTTAACGCGTATTTCTTCTGCTATTTTAAGTACTTCTTTCTCAAAATTTTCTGCGGCATATTCTTTTACATCAGGATTTGTAATCCCCATAAAAACATTGCTCTGTCGTTTAAGAAAGTTACACTTATGAAATTCAGTTATTCCATTGGTTAATCTTTTATCGCCTACGTGTTGTATATACAAGTTTAGCTGTTGCCATAATTCTTTCTCTTCAAAAAAAGTAATTTGCAAATAAGAGAAGAAGTAACAATCACTCTGCGTGCCTTTGAGTCTTATAAGACCTGGATACAAATTCTTTTCTTCGTCATTGCAAATAAGAGAAAACAACAAATCATAGATATTTTGTGCTTCTCTTTGTTTTACAGACAACTCATTGATGTGTGGAAAAATATATTGCAGAATTTTGGTTGCATCTACCTCTTTAACTTCAGACAAAAGTTTAGGAATAAACACAAACTGGTATCCTCGTTGGTTGAATAATTGGTTTACTTGTTCATAGTTATCGTTAAAGAATTTATTAAGAAACACATTATTCTCATTTTCTACATATATAATTTGCTTTGAGCTGGGTAAAAAAAGACCTTTTCTAAACTTAATTAATTTTCTCGCAGAAAGGTATTTTTCTTTTTCGTATTCATAATTCTCTTCCGACATCATACCTATAATTATTTGTTCACTCTATCCCTATTAATTTATGTATTTGCAAACTAAGTCGCCATTCGGGATTTGCTTTAATATACTCAACGCAATAATCTATGTTGGCTTTTGTAGTTTCTTTATCGTTGGTAAATATCGGACTCAGAAGGTAATACTTTGCACGAGGTAAAGACAACAAAGAGGGTATCTCTTGACCTTTTTTTACTGGCAAACGGATTTCGTCGACTTCTTCGTTGATTTTCTTTGCATAATCGGTGTTTCCTTTCGGACTTATTACCTTGTAATCTAAAATATCAGAAAGGCTATTATGCCCGTTACTCTCTATTGCTTGTAAATATCCTTCTTGATGAAAGCGAGATAGTATGTCATCGGTTAGCTGCAAAGTAGGTTCTCCCCCTGTCCACACTATCCATTTACAAGGGAAGTGCTTAATCTGAGATATTATCTGACTAACACTCATATCAACTCCTTCTTCGAAATCGGTATCGCAAAAGCTACATTTAAGATTACATTTGGTAAGTCGTATAAATATCGAAGCCTCGCCTTGTCTTCCCCCTTCGCCTTGTAGTGAATAAAATATTTCTTTTACATTAAGGCTCATACACACACGACGTTTTGGGTGTTTCGCTTACCTCTATCGCATATAGTTCTGGCATTTGTGGCTTGAATTTATCATAAATAAACTTTGCTATATTTTCAGAAGTTGGGTGCGCAGGTATAATATCATTAAGATGACGATGGTCTAAGGTTTTATCTATAAATTCTTTTATGGGTTTAAGTTCATTATAGTCTTTAACGAAACCAAACTCATCTAAGGTTTCCGATTTCAGGTGAACGGTAATAACATAATTATGTCCGTGCATTCTGGCACAAGGGTGTCCATCTTCCAACATACTTAGTATATGTGAAGCCGAAAAGGAAAATTGTTTGCTTATTTTATACATCTTAATCGTTGTTTTGTAACTGCAAAGGTACAAAAAAAATGTACTTTAGGCTCGATTGATTGTAAATGAATGTTAACCCAAGCTTGACAAACGCCTTTAATTGTTGTACCTTTGCGTAAGCAAAAAGTATATAGCCGCTGAGAAATAGTTCTTAGCGGCTTTTTTGTGCCGTTTCCCTAATAAATCGCACCGAGTTTCAATGGAAGATTCACTGTATTTCGACAACAAAGACACCGAGTTTAAAATAAAAGACACTGTGTTTTTTCTGTAACGCACTATGTTTTCTGCAAAAAGACTTTGAGAGCACCAAAACACATAGTTTGACTTTGAACACAAACGGTTAAAGATTGCAAAACGTAGTTAAATAAACAATCCGAACTCTTTGTCGCATTTCCGATTTACTTTGAGGTTCAACAGTTAGATACTACACAGTAGTTAAAGCTAAAAAGTGTTAGACAGGAGTATTAATTCAAAAAAAATAACTTACTTTGTAGCTGATTTATAAATAACGATTTTAAATTTATGGCACAGCAAGAAGATATCTTCAAAAAACTAATTTCGCACAGTAAAGAATATGGCTTTGTATTTCCTTCTTCGGAGATATATGATGGACTTGGTGCGGTTTACGATTATGGTCAGAACGGCGTTGAACTAAAAAACAATATAAAAAAATACTGGTGGGATAGTATGACCCTACTCAACGAGAATGTAGTGGGTATAGACTCTGCTATTTTTATGCACCCTACTATCTGGAAAGCGTCTGGACACGTTGATGCTTTCAACGATCCTTTGATAGATAACAAAGACTCAAAGAAAAGATATAGAGCCGATGTGCTTATCGAAGATTTTATAGCTAAATACGACGATAAGATAAAGAAAGAAATCGAAAAAGCTGCTAAACGTTTTGGCGAAGCTTTTGATGAAGCTCAATTTAGAGAAACTAATCCTCGTGTTTTAGAAAACCAAAAGAAGAAAGACGACTTGTTGAAACGTTTTGCGCAAGCACTAAACGACAACAATCTTGAAGAGATTAAACAAATAATCATTGACTGCGAAATAGCTTGTCCTGTGTCTGGCACTAAAAACTGGACTGATGTGCGTCAGTTTAACCTGATGTTTTCTACCGATATGGGGTCTACTGCCGATGGTGCGACTAAGATTTACCTTCGTCCGGAAACTGCTCAGGGTATTTTTGTAAACTTTCTTAACGTACAAAAGACTGGACGTATGAAACTTCCTTTTGGTATTGCTCAGATAGGAAAAGCTTTCCGTAACGAAATAGTTGCTCGTCAGTTTATTTTCCGTATGCGTGAATTCGAACAAATGGAGATGCAATTCTTTGTTCGCCCTGGAGATGAACTTAATTGGTTTAACAAATGGAAAGAAACTCGTATTAAATGGCATAAGGCTTTAGGCTTTGGTGATAAGAAATACAGATTTCACGACCACGAAAAGCTTGCTCATTACGCTAACGCTGCTACCGATATAGAATTTGAAATGCCTTTCGGATTTAAAGAAGTGGAGGGTATACACTCTCGTACTGATTTCGACTTAAAGAGTCACGAACAGCATTCGGGCAAGAAGCTGCAATTCTTCGACCCAGAACTAAATCAATCTTACGTTCCTTATGTAGTTGAAACATCTATCGGTGTAGACCGTATGTTTTTGTCTGTGCTTGCCGGTTCGTATTGTGAAGAAAAATTAGAAAATGGTGAAACTCGTGTTGTTTTGAAGTTACCCGCAGCTTTAGCTCCTGTTAAATTAGCGGTTCTTCCTTTGGTAAAAAAAGACGGACTACCAGAAAAGGCTCGCGAAATAATAAACAATCTTAAATACGATTTCCATTGCCAGTACGATGAGAAAGACTCTATAGGTAAACGCTACCGTCGTCAAGACGCAATAGGCACACCTTATTGTATAACCATAGACCACGACACATTAAACGACAACTGTGTTACCATTCGTTATCGTGATACTATGGAACAAGAAAGAGTATCAATAGATAGTTTAAGCCAAATAATTGCTCAAAAAGTAGATCTAAAGTATTTATTAAAACAAATAGCTGAATCATGAAAAAGTCTTTAATCGTTATTTTAGTATTAGTTGTTGTTGGTATTGGTGTGTTTATGTGGTTCAAAGGCACTTACAACAACTTAGTTCAAGAAGATGAGAAGGTAAATGCTCAATGGGGTAATGTAGAAAATCAGTACCAAAGACGCTCCGACTTAATACCTAATCTTGTAGCAACAGTAAAAGGATATGCCGAACACGAACAAAGTACTTTAGAAAATGTAACTGCGGCTCGTGCAAAAGCAACGCAAACTACCATAGATCCTACTAATCTTAATGAGCAAACAATGGCTCAATTTCAAGAAGTGCAAGGAGAATTAAGCTCTGCTATTAGCCGCTTGTTAGTAAGTGTTGAAGCTTATCCCGATCTTAAAGCCAACGAAAACTTCCGCGACTTGCAAGCTCAATTAGAAGGAACTGAGAACCGCATATCAACAGAAAGGACTCGCTTCAACGACGTGGCGCAATCTTATAATAAAATGGTGAGAAGTTTCCCTACTAATATAATTGCAGGTATGTTTGACTTTGAACAAAAACCTTACTTCAAGTCTCAAGCAGGGGCAGAGACTGCTCCTCAAGTTCAATTTTAATTCAAATAAATTAAATGAATAATCGAAAATCAATAATAACAAGCCTAATATATTCAATTATATTTGTTACAGCTGTTTCTTTTGTTGCGTGTAGTGATGATGATTCTGAGAAAGAATGGAAAAACAACAATGCAAATGCTTACGACAAAGTTGCACTCAACGCTAATCCAGACACAACTTGGATAGAACTCAAAGACTCTCCAGAAGGAATAAACGACGGAGTATATTATTGTGTGCTTAAACAAGGAGCTGGAACAGAGAAACCCATAGGTACCTCGCAAGTTAAAGTGTTGTATAAAGGGTTTTATTACAATGGAAACATCTTCGACTCTGGCACAAACAATATTAAGTCTGTCGACTTAACAGAACTTCCTGAGGCTGGAGACCCCGACTTTAATTTTGATTCAAGCGCAGTTTATCTTTTGTGGGAAGGAGCTAAATATACTTCTTATGTGTGGCTTGATGGCGAACAAAAATTTGAGGAAACAAATTACGACTTAGGCTATACTTTCTATCCTTATGGAATTGTAAGAGGGTTAAGTTATGCTATTCAGAATATGGTTGTAGGCGACAAATGGTTAGTCTGCATTCCTTACACTTTAGGTTATGGCGCAAGCGGTTTGTACTCTGGCGGCGTAACTCTCGTGCCAGGATATTCCACACTATTCTTTGAGGTACAACTATTAGATTTTACTAAATAATAATTTATAATGAAAAAGGTTCTATTATCTTTATGTGTTATGACTATGCTTATGTCTGCATGCGACAAAACAAATAACAATGAAGTAGTTATAGGCAAAGCAAATGTCGATGCTTCATCTGGTCGTTTAACTCCAGAAATACTTCATCAGTTGGCTCAAATTAGTGGAGTGGAAGTTTCTCCCGACGGACAAACAGTTCTTTATTCTGTATCTTATGGTGATATTGAACTAAACAAACGCAATCGCGAATTATTTACTGTTAAGGTAGATGGTTCAGACAAAAAACAAATTACTCAAACTGCAAAGAATGAGAACGGTGCTCAATGGATAAAAAATGGCGAGAAGATTGCTTTTATCTATGGCGGACAGATTTGGGAAATGAATCCTGATGGTTCTGGACGTACTCAGCTTAGCAATTACGATGGAGGCATTGAAGGTTTTTGCTTATCTCCTGACGGAACAAAAGTATTGTTTATAAGTCAGGTTAAATCTGTTGAATCGGCTTCTGACAAATACAACGATTTAGACAAAGCAACAGGTCGTATAATCGATGATTTAATGTACAAACATTGGGACGAATGGGTAACTACCATTCCACACCCTTTCATTGCCGACTTCGATGGTAAATCTCTAAGTAATATTACCGACATTATGAAAGGAGAACCTTACGAATCGCCTATGAAACCATTCGGAGGTATAGAACAACTTGCTTGGTCGCCCGATAGCAAAACCGTTGCTTACACTTCTCGCAAGCTAACTGGCAAAGAATATTCTCTTTCTACAAACTCCGATATTTACTTCTACAACTTAGAAACTAAGGAAACTCGCAATATGACTGAGGGTATGATGGGATATGACACTAATCCTTCTTTTTCTCCCGATGGAAAGCACTTAGCTTGGCAGAGTATGGAGCGCGATGGCTATGAATCGGACAAGAACCGCCTATTCTTAATGGATATACATACAGGAACAAAGAAAGATATAACTCAATATTTCGATTATGATGTGGATAGTTTCTGTTGGGATAATAACTCTAACACTATTTACTTTGTATCTAATGTTATGGGAACTTATCAAATACATTCGGTTAACGCTTTAGAACCTGTAGTTGCAGAGGGTTATATAACCAAAATAACTGACGGAACGTACGACTTCGCCTCTGTGGCATTAGCGGGAGACTATCTTGTAGGATTACGTCGCTCGATGAGTTGTCCTCCAGAAGTGTACTCGGTAAATCTTGCAGATGGATCTCTGAAAAATCTATCGGAAGAGAATACCGATATATTAGCCCAAATTACAATGGGTAAGGTAGAAGGTCGTTGGGTAAAGACTACTGACAACAAAGAAATGTGGGTGTGGGTTATTTATCCTCCTCATTTTGATGCAAATAAGAAATATCCAGCATTGCTATACTGTCAAGGTGGACCTCAAAACTCTGTTAGTCAAACTTGGTCGGTTCGTTGGAACCATCAGATTATGGCAGCGAACGATTATATAGTAGTTGCGCCAAGCCGCAGAGGAGTTCCGGGCTTCGGACAAGAATGGAAAGAACAAATTAGTGGCGATTATCCTGGTCAAAATATGAACGACTATCTTAGTGCGATTGATGCCGTTGCTAAAGAACCTTACGTAGACGAAAATAGATTAGGAGCTACAGGTGCAAGTTACGGAGGATACTCTGTGTATTATTTAGCTGGCAATCACAATAAACGATTCAAAGCATTTCTTGCCCACGCAGGAGTGTTCAATCAAGAAGCTAAATATTTAGAAACCGAAGAAATGTTTTTCTGCGATTGGGACTTAGGCGGTCCTTATTGGGACAAGTCTAATGCAACGGCACAAAGAACATTTGCAAACTCTCCACACAAATTTGTAGACAGATGGGATACTCCTATTATGATTACTCACGGAGAGTTAGATTATCGTATCCTTGCCTCTCAAGGTATGATGGCTTTTAATGCGGCTCAGTTAAGAAACATACCTTCTCGCTTATTAGTATTCCCAGATGAGAACCATTGGATACTACAACCTCAGAACGGCGTATTGTTTCAAAGAGAATTTTTCAGATGGTTTGATGAATGGCTTAAATAATATAGAAATATAGACTTATTAAAATATGAACTTATTAAAAGGTAAAAGAGGTATTATATTCGGAGCTTTGAACGAAATGTCAATAGCTTGGAAAGTTGCAGAAAGAGCAGTAGAAGAAGGTGCTACTATCACACTTACTAACACTCCGATGGCAATGCGTATGGGAGAAACAAACATTTTAGCAGAAAAGCTTAATACTATAGTTATTCCTGCCGATGCAACAAAAGTTGAAGACTTAGAACAAGTATTCAAGCAATCTATGGAAGCTCTTGGAGGTAAAATAGACTTTGTACTTCACTCAATAGGTATGTCGCCAAATGTTCGTAAAAAAAGAACTTACGACAATCTTGATTACGGTATGTACGACACCACTTTAGATGTTTCTGCAATATCGTTTCACAAAATGATACAAACAGCTAAACAAATGGACGCTATATCTGAAGGAGGTTCTATTCTTGCTTTATCTTATGTTGCTGCTCAACGTACTTTCTTTGGTTATAATGATATGGCAGACGCTAAGGCTCTTCTTGAATCTATTGCTCGTAGCTTTGGTTACATCTATGGACGCGAAAAGGGAGTTAGAGTAAACACAATATCACAATCGCCTACAATGACTACAGCTGGTAGCGGCATTAAAGGGATAGACGATTTGCTTGACTTCTCAGACAGAATGTCTCCTTTAGGGAATGCTTCAGCTGATGAATGTGCCGATTATTGTATCGTAATGTTTTCAGACCTTACTAAAAAAGTTACAATGCAAAATCTGTTTCACGATGGAGGTTTCTCAAGTATGGGTATGAGTCTTCGTGCGATGAACGTATACAGTAAAAGTATGGACGAATTCAAAGATGATTCGGGTAATATAATTTATGGTTAAACTATATCCAGAAAACCCCAATCAGAAAGAAGTCGACAAAATAGTTGCACTGCTTAAAGACGGTGGGATAATTATTTATCCCACCGATACTGTTTATGCTATGGGGTGTGATGCTCTTAACGTAAGAGCTGTAGAAAGGATTTGCAAGATAAAAGGGATTAACCCTCTTAAGACTAAGCTGTCTATTATATGCAGCGACCTAAGCAATATAAGTGATTTCGCTAAAGTTAGCAACAATGTATTTAAGTTGATGAAGAAAAATCTTCCCGGACCTTTTACTTTTATACTTAACACAACCAACAATCTTCCTAAGATATACAAAAACAGAAAAGAAGTAGGAATACGTATTCCCGACAACAACATAATACTTACTTTGGTAAGAGAACTGGGAAATCCTATTCTTACTACTTCGGTACACGACAAAGATGAAATTCTTGAATACAGTACCGACCCAGAACTAATTAACGAAGAGTATAAAGACATTGTAGACCTTGTTATAGATGGAGGCTATGGTGGTTTAGAACCTTCTACTGTGATAGACTGCACTAACGACAATATAGAAATAATACGTCAAGGTAAAGGCGAGTTAATAGAATGAGGAAAGCTATTGCTACATTGTGTTTTGTTTTATGTATCTGCACAAAGGTTATATCTCAAGACTTGGTGCCGCCTTTAGATATTCCTCTTTTTCTGAGTGGTAACTTTGGAGAGTTACGTTCTAATCATTTTCATTCGGGCATAGACTTTAAGACTCAAAGCATAATAGGCTTCCCTGTTAAGTCTATCAAAGATGGTTATGTATCAAGAGTCGGTGTAAGTGCTTGGGGTTATGGTAATGCTCTTTATATAACTCATTTTGATGGAACAACGTCAGTGTATGCTCACTTAGATAGATTTGTTTCTAATATTGAAGACGCCGTAAAGCACAGTCAGTACACACGGGAAACATTCGATATTACTTTGTACTTCTCTCCTATGCAGTTCCCGATAAAGAAAGGAGAAACTATTGCTTACAGCGGCAACAGTGGCAGTTCGGGAGGTCCTCACGTTCATTTTGAAATACGAGATACTAAAACAGAAGAAATATTAGACCCTCTCCCTTTATTCAAAGATAAGATAAAAGATACTCGTCCTCCTGAGATATTAGGATTAATGATATTTCCTCAGTTTAATACAGGAATTGTAAATAACAGTACAAAAAATAAAGAGGTATCGTTAGTTAAAAATAAAACAAGAGAAACAGTAATAAGAGAAACTATCTCTGCTTGGGGCGATATTGGCGTAGGCGTTAAAGCTTACGACAAAATGAATGAAACCTCTAACATATATGGAGTTTATGAAGTTATCCTTAAGGTTGATGGCAAAGCAATTCATCATTCTGTTATGGATAAGTTTTCTTTTGAGAATACTCGTTATATTAATTCGTATATAGATTTCGACGAATGGACTAACAATAAGTCCTTCTTTATGAAATCTTTCGTAGAACCTGGAAATCTGTTAGGCTTAAACAAAGTAGAAAACAATGGTATTATTAGCATTAACGAAGAACGAGATTATCATTTAGAGTATACTCTTAAAGATGTTTATGGTAATACGTCTACACTTAATTTTGTAATAAAGGGTGTAAAGGCTGATATTCCTACAGATAATTCGTATGAATTATGTTTTAAGGCAAATCAAGACAACGAATACTCTAACAAAGGCATATCACTAAACATTCCACAAGGAAATCTTTATACTGATATTTACTTAAACATAGATACCATAAGTAATTTTACTCCTTTCGGCTCTCTATATAAGATAGGAAGAAAAGCTCCATTACATTCTTATTGTTCTTTAACGTTAGATATAGATAACGATACTTTTGAAGACAAGTCGAAATACGGCATTGTGTATAACTGGAATGATAACCGCAGTTGGCTTGGTGGAGAATATTTAGAAGGAGGCAAGATAAAGACAAAGACACGTGAACTTGGAGACTTCTCAATAGAGATAGATACCATTGCTCCACGTATTCGTCCGACCAACGAAACTAAGTGGACTTCCTTACAAAAAATATCTTTTATAATAACAGACGATTTAAGTGGTATTGCAACTTTCAACGCCACTCTCGATGGAGAGTTTGCTTTATTCAATTTCGATGGTAAACGAGCGTATTTATATTGTACTTTCGATTCTGAAAGAATGAAACGAGGTAGTCAGCTATTAGAACTAACTGTAACCGATGGAGCTGGTAATAAATCTGTTTTCCGTAAGACTATCACATTCTAACAAAACTCTACAAACAAAACTAATCTTTGGTAAAAGTACACATTTTATCGGACAGCAATATTTTAGAACTAAGAGTGAAGAACTAAGAGTTATGTGCTTCGCTTTGCGCTAACTTTTAGTTTTTATCTTTTAACTTTTAACTTTTTTTCTTGCTTGCCTGTCGTTTCATACTAATGAAACAGGTTGTTTTGTTAGTATGAAACAAAGTGTTTCACCTATATGAAACAAGTAGTTTTAAACCGAGAAACGAATTATATCAAACCGAGAAACGGATCGTTTCAAAGTATGAAATGGATTATGTCTATGTATGAAACAAAAAGCGAAACGGCTTGAAGTAGGCTGTTTCGCTAATGTTGTTATGAGGTTAAAGTTTTACCGGACAGTAATAAAAAACAATTACTTCTTTTGTAATGACGCTATACTTTCTTCAAGCGATTTAATCTTGCTTTCTGCATCAGCTTGTTTCTTCTTTTCCATCTCAATAACCTTAGCTGGAGCTTTTGAAACAAAACTTTCATTACTAAGCTTTTTCATTACCGCTTCTAAAAAGCCTTTTTGATATTTAAGTTCTTCTTGTTGCTTTGCCAACTCCTCTTCTACATTTATATTGTTTCCTAAAGGAATAGCATACTCTGTTGTTTTAACAAGGAAAGATACTGCACCTGCCGACTTTTCTGATATTTCTTTTATATCATTAAGATTTGCAATCTTTGCAATTACAGGATTATAATCTTGATTATGAGAACCAAGTATTTCAAGCTCTAATGAATCTCTGTTAGGTATATTCTTCTGAAGACGTATATTTCTTATATTTGATATAATATCTTTTACATCTTCCATATCAGCAATAATCTTTTCACTAATAGTAGCTTTGTTTGGCATAGCCGAAACCATAATACTCTCACCATCTTTTCTTGTTTCGAGTGCTTGCCAAAGTTCTTCTGTTATGAACGGCATAAACGGATGAAGAAGTTTAAGTAAAGCATCGAAGAATTGAATTGTAGATTCGTAAGTTTGTTTATCTATTGGTTGTTGATAAGCAGGCTTAATCATTTCTAAGTACCAAGAAGAAAACTCGTCCCAGAATAGTTTGTAAACCTCCATCAAAGCTTCAGATATACGATACTTGTCGAATGACTCATCAATAGAAGCAACTGTTTGATATAACTTTGAGTGAAACCAATCAACCGATATTTTAGCAGATTCTGGTTGAGGAATATCGGCTACTTCCCAACCTTTTACCAAACGGAAAGCATTCCAAATCTTACTATTAAAGTTACGGCCTTGTTCGCAAAGAGATTCATCAAAAGGTAAATCATTACCTGCTGGAGAAGAAAGAAGCATTCCCATACGAACACCATCGGCCCCGTATTTCTCCATAAGTTCTATCGGGTCGGGAGAGTTTCCGAGCGACTTCGACATCTTACGACCTAACTTATCTCTAACTATACCCGTAAAGTAAACATTAGAGAAACAAAGCTCTTTTCTATATTCATATCCCGACATAATCATACGAGCCACCCAAAAGAATATAATTTCGGGAGCTGTTACCAAATCATTTGTTGGGTAATAATATTCTATCTCTTTATTATCAGGTTCGTTTATACCATCGAATACCGATATTGGCCACAACCAAGAAGAGAACCAAGTATCTAAACAGTCTTCATCTTGACGTAGATCAGAAAGCGTTAGGTTAGCATTACCTGTTCTTTCTTTAGCCAAGCTTAAAGCTTCGGCATCGGTAGCAGCTACCACATAGCCACCCTCAGGAAGATAGTACGCAGGGATACGATGTCCCCACCAAAGCTGACGAGAAATACACCAATCTTTTATATTCTCCATCCAATGGCGATAAGTATTCTTAAACTTAGCAGGGTGAAACTGAATAGTATCGTCCATAACGGCATCTAAAGCAGGCTTTGCCAAATCTTCCATCTTAAGAAACCATTGCATAGAAAGTTTAGGCTCGATAGACACATCAGTTCTTTCTGAAAAACCAACCTTATTCTCGTAAGCCTCAACTTTTTCCATTAAGCCCGCAGCCTCTAAGTCTTTTTCTATCAGTTCGCGAACCTCAAATCTATCTTTCCCCGCATATTGTAAACCGTGTTCATTAAGTGTTCCATCGTCATTAAATATATCCAAAGAAGGAAGATTGTGTTTCTCCCCAAGCACATAGTCATTAATATCGTGGGCAGGAGTAACTTTAAGGCAACCAGTACCAAATTCCACATCAACATAATCGTCTTCAATGATAGGAATTTCGCGATTTACAAGAGGCACTATTACCTTTTTACCTTTAAGATGAGTGTTTTTAGCATCATTAGGATTAATACAAACGGCAGTATCACCAAGAATTGTTTCTGGTCGAGTAGTTGCTACCACAGCATAACCATCTTCGCCTACTATTTTGTATCTAAGATAATAAAGTTTACCTTGTTGTTCTTTATAGTTTACTTCTTCGTCAGAAAGAGCAGTTTTAGCAGCGGGATCCCAGTTAACCATTCTAACGCCACGGTATATAAGACCTTTATTGTATAAGTCAACAAATACTTTCAATACACTTTCCGAACGTTTTTCGTCCATTGTAAAGCAAGTACGTTCCCAGTCGCACGAAGCCCCTAACTTCTTTAATTGCTCAAGAATAATACCTCCGTGTTTATGCGTCCAATCCCAAGCGTGTTTAAGAAACTCATCGCGAGTAAGACTGTCTTTAGAAATTCCTTCTTGCGCTAACTTAGCAACAACTTTAGCTTCAGTAGCAATAGATGCGTGGTCGGTTCCGGGCACCCAGCAAGCATTCTTTCCAAGCATACGAGCTCTGCGCACCAATATATCCTGAATAGTATTGTTAAGCATATGCCCCATATGTAAAATTCCGGTTACATTTGGGGGAGGTATAACTACCGTATAAGGCTCACGAGTATCGGGTTCGGAGTGGAAAAAACCTTTTTCCAGCCAATATTGATACCACTTATTTTCCACCTCAGTAGGATTATATTTTGTTGCTATTTCCATCTTTTTTCTTTCTTTTAAGTTTAGGCGCAAAAATACAGAAATAATTTATGCTATCAAACTATTTAGGTTCATACTTCAATTCAAAAAAGCATAATCGCAAAATTACAAGAGATTTAAGTTTGTAAATGAATGTTAATCCTAGCTTGACAAACGCCTTTAATTGTTGTATATTTGCATAAGCAGAAAATACATTGCCGCTGAGAAATAGTTCTTAGTGGCTTTTTTTGTGCCATTTATCAAAGAAATCAAAGTGAGTTTTAAGGGTAAAGTTACTGAGTTTCGCCCCAAAAGACACCAAGTTTAACGATAAAGCTCACTGAGTTTTTTGTGAAACACACTGAGTTTTTCGCAAAAGACTTTGAGAGTACAAAACCACTCGGTTTGAGTTGAAATCTACAGGGTTAAAGATTGTAAAACGAGGTTAAAGCTGCGTAAACTTTTGAGCAAATTAATGCTTAAGAATGACTCTATTATAGTTGCCAATCTTTACGAAATAGCTACCTTTAGGGTATTTAGAAAAGTCTATATTTATTGACTTTTCGGCAGAAACAGTACTAAACAAACATATCCCCGCTTGAGAATACACCTGCACAAGAGTCCCCTCTTGAACATTCTTAACATTCAAAATATCTGTTACCGGATTAGGGTAAATCTGTAGTGTCAAATCTACATCACTTACTCTTGTATCTGGATTTGGCTCAGGTTCTGGTTCTGGCTCAGGTTCTGGTTCTGGCTCAGGTTCTGGTATAATTATTGGTTCTCCATATTGGTCGTTCAACATATCAACTCTTTCTGCAATCCAGTTAGTTATATATTTCATTTCGTCTTCTAACTGAACAACTATCTTGTTTACATTATGCCATCGAGCCTCTTCACGAGAAGCAGCTCCCGACTTAACAAACAAGTTGTAGTAATCGGCAAATCGCTTTACCAAACTTTCTTCCGAAAAGTGAGAGAACCTAAGTTTATCATACCGAGCTTTTAATTGCACATTATATTCTTGGGCATCAGTAAGTCTAAGTCTTCTATAAAGATTGTGTTCGCCAGTGCCGTGTCCGTTCATAAAGTCTATAAAACTAAGAGAGGCATCGGTAGTGCTACCTTCCCAACTTCGCCCGAACGAAGCATCTAAATCCCAAGGAGTAATAAGCAGCTTATTATCTTCTGGGTTATTTTTATTATAAATAGAGAAATAACAGTTTTTACCGTGATTATCACGAGCGAAAATCATCTCCATAAATAAATAATAGTCTATCCAAACTGGCAAATCAACTAATGTAGCTATTTCTTCAGAGAAAATATCATCATCTTCATTTGCAACAAAAGACACTACATTGTATAAAGGCTCCCACTCGATAGGCTCTCCATCTTCATAATCGGGATATTTAATTTCGTAGTTAGCCCAAGTTCCCTTAGTGTTGTTGTAATCAGGAACATCAAAACTCCTATCTTCAATTTTTCCTTGTTTTCCCATCATCACAGCATCTGACCATTGTATTGATTTATACAACAATCCTCGTATTTCTTCGGTAGTTTCTTGATATTTCTTCAACTTAAGTTGCTTACGGTCTATCCTTTCCGTCATACAATACACACCCCAGTATTTATCATCTATAAACACTTCTACAAAGTTACCGCGAGTTCCATTAACAAGGTTTTTCTCTTTATCTTTATAATGAGGTTGAGATGAAAAATCATTCCATAAATCAGTAGCAACTCTATTTCTCATTCTACTTTTGTCCATTGCCATAGCATCAAGAATCCAGTAGTTATCTTCTCTTAATCCGAAATAGCTTCGGTATAAGTTTTCGTTATTCTCGTCTTTTAGCTTAACGGCAAAAGATTTCTTATTATATCCCAAAGCACTTGCTCCTCTGTATCTAATCTGAGCATTCAACAACTCGCCTGTTTGTTCTTTATCGTTTTCGGTAACTTTAATTACGCCCGACGAAAAAGAGCTACTCCAAGTATTGCCTTTGGTGTATAATTGAACAAGTGGCATAGCGGTAAATACAATTTTCTTATTATCAACAACTACATCATTAACTAATATCTGAATATCATATTCCTTGTTTTCTAAGAGAGAGAAAGTATATTCGCTTCCGTTTTCAACATCAACATTGTTTATTTTTATCATATAATCGGCATCTTCTCTACCTATATAATTAATTGTAGTTGTTTTCTCTGATTCTATTTCTTCTGAAGTTACGGAGAAAAAATAACTGCGATTTGTTTCATCGTAAACAGCTTCTACATTGTTAAGAGTAAAAGATTGGAAATGTGAATCGGCTATAGATATTGGTTCTTCCTCATAAACATATTCTCCATCTTTGGCTTTGAATGAAAAGATTTGGTTATCTCTATAGTGTGCCGATGAATACAAACCCACTGCTCCGTAAGACTTTTTATCAAATACATAATTAGATTCAGCAGAGGCAATACTCCAGTAGTCGACTTTGCCTAAGGTTTGTCTCTTTTCGATACGAAAAAGATTAGTATTTCCACTCGGTTGCGAAGTAAACCCTGTGAATTTACCATCAACATTAGTGGCATCGTAGCTTAAATATTGTTTCGTTTCGTAGTTCTGAAAAGAATACAAACCCGAAAATTCTTCTTTTATAAGCCACAAAGCCTTACTATTACTATCGGAAGCAAGTTCGTTGTAAATTAGAGGATACTGTCCGTCAGTCGCTAACTCCACTCCTCCACTCTTAGTATCGAGGCAAGTTATTAGATAAGGAGTATCGGCAACAAATAGATTATCTGCAAAAGCCGAGATTGTTATTAAACAAGCACAAAGTAGTAGTATTTTTTTCATATAAAAAGTATAACATAAACTTTCTATTTCTTGATAATTACCTTGCCTTCGTTTCCAACCTTAACGAAGTATCGTCCTTTAGAGTAAGAAGACAAGTCGATAGACAAAGAGTTTGTATTTGCAACATTCTGATATAGACACACTCCCGTATCGGAATAAATCCAAACTTGAGTATTAGGAATTACATTTTCTACAAAAAGAATTTTCTCTACCGGATTAGGATATACTGCAAACTTAACAGTTTTCACATCTTCTACACCATCAGGAATAGGCGGCTCAGCAGGACCGTATTGTTGGTTAAGGTAATCAACTCTATCATAAATCCATTCTTCCAAGAAAGTTAATTCCTCTTCAAAATCTAACGTTACGGAATTAGCGCCACTCCAACGCTCAATCTCTCGTGTGGCAGCTCCAGTTTTCTCAAACATATCTACATAATCAACAAAACGCTGAATAAGATTATCTGCTGTAAAATAATTAAATCTTAGATAGTTATATCTTTTAATCAGATTATCTCTGAAGCCATTAGTATTGTTAGCTTTCAATCTCTTATATAAATTATTCTCTTCCCACTCGTGCTGTTTTATAAAAGAAATATAATCCCACGTTGGGTCGAGTCTATTTTTATCCCAACGAATACCAAATACTCCGTCTAAGTCCCAAACAGCGATACCAAGTTTTTGTTCTTCTGTAATATTATGCATATAATAATAAGCATTCTTTCCGTGATTATCTGACGCAAGTATTAATTCCATTAATAAATAATAGTCGCGCCAAACGGGAATATCTATAGCATCAGATATTTTGCGATTGAAATTATAGTTATTTGCTAATGCCGCCAAATCAACAACATCGTACAATGGCTGCCAAGTAATAGGCTCGCCATCTTCAAAGTCGGGATATTTAGCTTCATATTTCACCCAATTATCTACATCATCATCAAAATCAGTTAAAGGGTCGCCTGCTTTTTTAGCATTCTTTCCTGTTCCATAAGGAGAGCCCATCAATACTTCGTACGACCAACCAGTTGCTTTGTACAACACCCCTCTTATAGTTTCGGTTTCAGGTTGATATTTTTTCAATTTCAACTGTTTTCGATCTATTCTTTCCGTCATACAATACAATCCCCAATATTCGTCGTCGATAAAAACTTCCACATATTTACCACGAGTACCGTTTACCATATCGGGTTCTTTAACTTTGTGATAAGGATCGGCAGAAAAATCATTCCAGAGGTCGGTAGTAACTCTGTTTCTCATTCTACTTCTATCCATAGCCATTGCATCAAGAATCCAATACTTATCATTTCTCAAACCAAAGAAACTTCTATCTAAGCTTTCCCAATTGTCATTTCTTAACTTAATAGCAAAAGCTTTTTTATCATAACCTCGAGCTGTAGCCCCTCTATATCTTATTTCGGCATTAACTAATTCTCCTGTTTGAGTGTAAGTTTTAGTTCCTTCGTTTACTCTAAATCTTCCTTTTGAATAGTTTTCAGAGAAAGTATTTCCGTCTGAATAAACCTGAACAATAGGTAAGCCTGTAAATATAATATCTGCGGAATACAACACTTGACTTCCCTCAATTACTTGAATCTTAAATGCCTTATTTGCTTTTACTTGAGGGAACACAACATCTTGTTCGTTGGCAATTTCAACTCCGTTTATTTTCACCTTATAGTTCTTCTCATCTAAAGAAACAAAACCAAGATTTAGAGTTACATCTGTATCCATTTGTTCTAAAGGGATAGAATAGAAATATCTTTTATCTCTATTATCATATACCATTGTCTTTCCTTCGAGAGTAAAAGATTCAAAATAATTTTCTAAACCATAAACAGGCAGTTCGGGAGCTGGTTCTGAAACATATTTGCCTTCTTTAGATTTAAACGAAAACAACTGATTTGAACCTCCTGTATAACCATAAGGACCAACAGCGGCATACTTTCTTTTGTCAAAAACCCTGCTTTCGTCACTTGCCGGTCTTATCGACCAATAAGTAATATTATCTGATGCAGCTTCGTTTTTAATAACAAATAAAGTGGAAAGAACTGTTTTAACACTCAACATATTAATATATTTTTCCGCTTCCTTATTAGGGGCGTACTCTATATACTTATTAGTAGCTACATTTTTAATAGAATAAAGACCTTCATATTCTTCTTTAATAATCCAAAGAGCATTAGAATCGTCTATAGTTGCCGCTTCGTCATACACTAAAGGATATGGAATATCTGTAGTTATATTTTCATTTGCTACTATTCCTCCCAACTTAGTATCAAAGCATGTAATAATATAAGAAGTGTTATTGTCAAAAACAGCTTGCCCTTTAGTTAAAAGAGGCAATAATGCTATTAATAAAAAGATATATCGTTTCATATTTAATTTATTTTTTAATTATAACTTTACCTGTTTTGCCAACTTTAAGATAATATCTTCCTGCTATATGGTTATTTAAATTGATACGCAAAGAAGTATTTGTAGCTTTATTAGTATACAGACAAACTCCTGAATCTGTATAAATCCGAATATCGGTACCTAAATCTAAATTATCTACGTATAGATAATCAATTACTGGATTAGGATAAATTATTGTTTGTGTATTTATATTATCTATAGCTGCATCACCTTTTATTTCAATAGTCTGACTATTTGTTATAGCATCATTATCTGCCGATGTTACAGTAATTGTAGTAATTCCTGCTTTTAGTGTTTTTATTGTCGAACCTTCTATCTCTGCAATATCTGGAGCTGACGATGTAAATACAACTTCTTTATTTGTAGCATCGCTTGGCTCGACTGTTACATAAGGCAGAAGATCGAACTCGGCACCTACTTCTAACTTATCTGTAGGGATTGTTGCGAATGTTATACCTGTTACTTCTACTTCAATAGGTTTAGGTTCTGGAATTGTAATATCCTGTGTTTTTGATACTGCAATATTATTAACCGATGTTACTGTAATTGTAGCAGTTCCTGCTTTTAGTATTTTTATTGTCGAGCCTTCTATTATTGCTACTTCTGGCGCCGACGATGTAAATACAACTTCTTTATTTGTAGCATCACTTGGCTCTACTGTTACATAAGGTAAAAGATCGAACTCGGCACCTACTTCTAACTTATCAGTAGGGATTGTTGCGAATGTTATACCTGTTACTTCTACTTCAATAGGTTTAGGTTCTGGAATTGTAATATCCTGTGTTTTTGATACTGCAATATTATTAACCGATGTTACTGTAATTGTAGCAGTTCCTGCTTTTAGTATTTTTATTGTCGAGCCTTCTATTATTGCAACTTCTGGCGCTGACGACGTAAATAAAACTTCTTTATTTGTAGCATCACTTGGCTCTACTGTTACATAAGGTAAAAGATCGAACTCAGCTCCAACTTCTAACTTATCAGTAGGGATTGTTGCGAATGTTATATTTGTAACCGAAACAACAATAGGTTCTCCATACTGCTCATTCAAATACTCGACCCTATCATTCACCCATGCTTTAACATAATCTAATTCATCAGCAAGGCTCGATAGCCCCCATCGTTTCTCCTCTCTTGTTGCCGCTCTACTTGCTGTAAACATTTTCATATAAGTTTCAAAACGTTCATTCAGACTTTCTGCCGAAAACCACGTAAAGCGAAGTTGATCGTAACGAGCTTTTAGTTTATCATTAAAACCAGCAACATTGTTGGCTTTTAATCGCCTGAACAAGTTAAACTCACCGTGTTCTCGACTAACTATATATTCTGTAAAATTTTGCTGTGCTTCAGTTTGAGATCCGCCCCATTGTCTCCCAAAAGTTCCATCTAAATCCCAAGGAGTAATCAACATTTTACTCTCCTCTTGTGTATTGTACAAAGAGAAATAACAATTTTTCCCATGATTGTCTGTTGCAAGCATTATTTCCATTAATAAATAATAATCGAGCCAAACAGGTAAATCAAAATAATCTTCAACTTCATTCGCAAAAGTTGTTGACGAAGATTTTGCTGTAAACTTCACAGCATCATATAGAGGTCTCCAATCTACTGGTTCTCCGTCGTCCAAATCAGGACACTTTACTTCATATCCGTCCCAACTTTCCCCTTGATAATTCGATGGGTCGGACAAATAATAATCAGGATTAGGACCACTATTAGGCACATATCCAAACATAGTAGAATAAGTCCAGTTTCCAGATTTGTACAATACGCCTCTTATAGTTTCAGTTTCAGTTTGATATTTTTTCAGTTTCAGTTGCTTTCGATCAATTCTTTCGGTCATACAATACAACCCCAAGTATTCATCATCAATAAACACTTCAACAAACTGACCACGAGTACCATTAATCATATTTTTTTCTTCTGGCTTATAGTAAGCATCAGTTGCAAAATCGTTCCACAAATCAGTAGCCACACGATTTCTCATACGTATTTTATCTATATACATCGCGTCTAATATCCAATAGTTATCGTTTCTTAAGCCAAAGAAACTTCTATCCACGCTTAAATTATTAGCATCTCTAAGTTTAATTGCAAAAGATTTCTTAGGTCTACCTAAAGCCGTTGCACCCCTATGTCTTACCTGAGCATTTAACAATTCGCCAGTCTGAGAACTTGTTTTAGCACCTTCGTTTACACATATTTTACCACTGGAGAAATTACTACTCCACGAGTTACCTCCCGTATAAAGCTGAACTATAGGCAAAGAAGTTATTACAATCTTTTCCGAAGCAATAACGTTATCGTCTTCAATCACTTCTATTTTATGATCTTGAAGCGTTGCATTCTCAAACGTATAGATTTGCCCCGACACAACATCTTCATCATTAATTTTTAACGAATAAGTATCCAACTTAGTAGTAAACTCTACAGTTAAAGTTGCCGTAGTTTCTTCTTCATTGTAAGGTATAGAGAAATAATAATTATTATCCTTAGCTTCTATCAGCTTCTTTTCGTTGAAAGTAATAGATTCAAGATAGGTATACAAAGCTCCTACACCTTCTTCTATTGGCTGTCTCCCCACATCTTCTCTTTCTGTAAAGTAGAAAGCTTCATTGCTTCCACTACCTGTAGAACTATAAGTTCCGAAAGTTCCGTTAGAACGTTTATTAAAATAGTAAGTAGGATCAGATACAGACTTTACAGCATAATATAGCTCTCCATTCTTATATCTCTCTTCTATAGTAAACAAATTATTATTGCCTTCCATAGTGTTAGAAAGAGAAACATATTT
This sequence comes from Dysgonomonadaceae bacterium PH5-43, assembly GCA_029916745.1. NCBI lineage: Bacteria > Pseudomonadati > Bacteroidota > Bacteroidia > Bacteroidales > Dysgonomonadaceae > Dysgonomonadaceae bacterium PH5-43. The sequence continues at coordinate 71,709 of JARXWK010000016.1, forward strand.
ATCGTTTCGATTTGCTACAGTAGACCTTATATACTGATTTGTTGCAACATTTTTGAACGAATACATTCCCGAAGTTTCTTCTTTTATTATCCAAAAAGCCTCATCGGTAGTTTTATCTGCTGAAGAATTATAACTCAAAGGTGTAGATGTATTTGCATCAATAACCACTCCTCCACTTTGAGTGTCATAACAAGTAATAAGATATTCCCCATTTACATCGAAAGTAAGGTTAGCTATAGCCAACAATGGGAATAACAACAATGCCAAAGTATAAATTGTCTTTTTCAAGGTATTCTAATTTTTATTTAACCCACAAAAATAGATGCTTTTTTATTATAAAACAATATTTTAAGGTTAAATATGATTTTTAGACATAACAAAGGGTGTCGACTTGCATTCTTTTGAAACTAAAGAAGATATGGATTATTCTTAATTCTGATTACCTTTGTCCTTTCTTAATAAGCAAGTAAATGAATATCATTCGTTTTTGGATTAATAATGCACGCCCTTCGGCATTACCTCAAAGTGTTTTACCAGCCATACTGGCTGCTTGTTTGGCTTCTCAAACCGAAAGCTTCTCTCTAATTTTAGGATTAGTTGCAATATTTGGTGTTATAACCGGACATTTAGGACTAAACCTATTCGATGATTACTTCGACTACAAAGTTAAAAGCACTGAGTTCAGAAACGAAATGCAAAGAAAAGGCTTTCGTGCTCGAATAGCAAAATGCGCCTATCTCACTTCTGGCAATGCAAACCTCAAACAGTTACTAATTGCCTGCATTGTTTTTTGTGCCATATCCACAGTCGCAGGAAGTGTTATTTGGTTTGTTAGAGGAAACTTTATTTTATGGATTGCCATAGCAATAGCTGTTCTTGGCATTTCTTATTCAGGCTCACCACTACGTTTATCATATCGAGGATTGGGAGAGATTGTAATCGGAATTATTTTCGGTCCACTGCTAATGATTGGCGTTTACTATGCTGCTTGTGGCAGATTCGACGGTTCGGTTGTTTTCATTTCTATCCCTGTAGGTTTATTAGTTGCAAATATAGTTTACACTCACGCCATTATGGATTACGAACCCGACAAAGAAGTTGGCAAAATGACTTTTGCTGTGCTTCTAAACAACCATAAGTTAATGCTAATCGCATCTTTTTGCATTCTATTCCTACCTTTCGCCATTATAGTAGGTGGAATTATAAGCGGATACTTGTCGGCATACTACCTATTTACTTTATTAACCTTACCGATGGCGATAACTCTGTTTTATTTAGTAGTTAAATTCATCGAAGAACCTCAGAGAAAGTTTTCTCCTCGATTCTGGATGGGGCCAATGGGCAACTGGAGTCGTATGCAAGCTATGAACTTAGACTGGTTTATGATACGTTGGTTTTTAGCTCGCAACCTATTATCATTCTTTTGTTTAATAATTATAATTGTATCTTTTATTGCATAATGAAATCTATATTCTATCTTCCTTTTTGGTTTGCTAAAGCAAAATTTTTAGGCATAAAGAAACCGCTACAAACAGTATTGTTCATTTCCGACAAATGTAATTTAGCTTGCAAACATTGCAATGTATATAAGAGTAAAAATCCTAACATTAAATCTTTCGACCTAATCAAAGAAGAATTAGAATACTCTTACAAACAGGGTTCTCGTTTTGTCGATTTTGAAGGTGGAGAGCCTACTATCTGGAAAGATGGAGAAAAAGACCTAAACAGCCTTATTCGTTTAGCTAAAGAAATAGGATTTTACAGCACAACAATAACTACCAACGCTCAACTCCCATTCTCTAACATAGAAGCCGACTCAATATGGGTAAGCTTAGATGGCTTAGGCGATTATCACAATCAGATTAGAGGAGAGGGTGCTTTCGAGCGATTAGTAAAAAACATAGAAACTGCCAAACACCCAAAACTGAGTGTTAATATGGTAATCAATGCACTTAACTATACTTCGGTTGAAGAAACCATTAAGTTCGCAAAAAACAATCCTAACATACAGTCCATCTCTCTTAACTTCCACACACCCTACCCTGGCACAGAGTATCTATCTCTTGATTGGGATAAAAGAGTTGAAGTTTTAGACTTAATAATAAAAATGAAAAAGCAGGGATTCCCCATAATGAACTCTGTTTCGGGACTAAAACTTATGAAGCACAACAACTTCGACAAACAATGCTGGGTGTCTAACTTCATACTTTCAGACGGCACTCGCCTTAGCGAATGTTCGGGAAAAACAGCAGGTATCTGCGACAAATGTGGATTATCTATGGCGGGAGAAATGAAATCGGTATTCAGTCTTAAACCCGACACCATATTTGCAGGAATTAAATTAAGAATTAAAAACTGAGCGAGAGTTTTATCTTTATTTTTTCTATTTCACCCCATTTCTCGACATTTTCTCTGCTTACTTATTTTTACCAGATTTCTCTTTTCTCTATTAATTTGATATTATTGACCCTTTGTGTCATTTAAGAGAAAAGGTAAGAGAGTAAGCAAACCACCTCAATAGACAACTATCTGTAATTACTTAACTCTCGGAGAGGAGCGTGAAGGTTAGCGACTGGATAAATGGACGGCTATATCTCTCTTGCGAAGACCTTCGCCGCTTCTAGGAGAACACCCTCATCGCTCTTAATAACCTGAGTTTCGTTTAAGAAATTGGTTAAAAAAGTTGGTAAATAAGCCTTAAATTTGTATCTTTAAGTCTGAATAACAACACAATACATAATT
>JARXWK010000017.1 GCA_029916745.1 Dysgonomonadaceae bacterium PH5-43
GTTTCTGGACGATACGATACTTCTTTCCTTACAGATGAACTAATTGAAAGAATAGCACAAGAAGCTGTTTATCAGACTTCAAGAATGTTTGAATCTATTTTGCCTAAAGGCGGAGAGATGCCAGTTGTTATGAGTTCTGGTAGTTCTGGTATATTGTTACACGAAGCTATAGGACACGCTTTTGAAGCCGATTTTAATCGTAAAAACACGTCGATATTTTCTGATAAATTAGGTAAAGCTATATGCGATTCTCAGATTAATGTTATAGACGATGGTTGTATACCCTTTGATAGAGGTTCTGTAAATTTTGATGATGAAGGAGTGGAAGGGCAGAAAACTTATATTGTTCAAGGTGGTAAACTTAACTCTTATTTGCACGACCGTATAAGTGCTCGTTATTACGGAGTAGAACCTACAGGTAATGGACGACGACAATCTTTTCGTTCTATTCCCCTGCCTCGAATGCGTTCAACTTATATGGAAGGAGGCAAATACACGGAAGAAGAAATAATAGCTTCAGTGAAAGAAGGTATATTTGTTGATCACTTCACTAATGGACAAGTGCAGATAGGTGCCGGTGATTTTACTTTCTTTGTTAAAACAGGATATTTAATAGAGAATGGACAACTAACACAGCCCATAAAGGATATAAATATAATAGGTAATGGTCCGCAGGCTTTGGCAGATATTGTTATGGTTGGTAATAATATGAAAATAGATAAAGGTTCGTGGACGTGTGGAAAAGACGGACAGTCTATGCCAGTGTCTCAAGGATTACCAACGGTATTAGTTAAACAATTAACGGTAGGAGGAAAGTAATGATAAGTCAAGAATATAAAAAATTAGCCAACTGGGCTCTTGATTATGCTCTAAGTAACGGTTGTTCTCAGGCGCGAGTAGTTGTTTATAGTGGCGTTGATAATTCTTTTGAATATAGAGACTCTCAACTTGATAAGCTGGAGCAATCATCAGAGGCGGGTATGAGTATTTGTGTTTATGTAGATGATAGGTACTCTTCTTTCTCTACAAATCGTTTAGATAAAGAAGAATTGAAAAACTTTATCAAACAAGGAATAGAATCTACTCATTACCTCGCGATAGATAAATACAGAACTTTGCCACCAGTTGAACGGCAGTATAAAGGCAGGAAAGAAGATTTAGAACTTTACGACAAGGCTTTGGAAAAAATATCTGTTGATGATAAACTGAGAATATTAAAAGAGTCGGTTAATGAAGTTTATGGTAAAGACAAAAGATTAATATCTGTATCGGCTGCTTATTCTGATGGAACAAGTGAAAGTTATATGGTCGATAGTAATGGTTTTGAGGGAGAAAATGCAACTACTTACTACAATCTATCTGCCGAAACCTCAATGCAAGATAAAGATGATGCTCGTCCTTCTTCTTATTGGTATGACGCTTCTATATTTTGGAATAAATTAGAAAAGAAAGGGATTACACAACAAGCTTATGAAAGAACGTTACGCAAGTTAGGGCAAACTAAGATTAATTCGGGAGCTTACAAAATGTTGGTAGATAATCTTACTGTTTCGCGACTATTGTCTCCCATTATTTCTTCGTTGTATGGAAGTTCAATACAGCAAAAAAACTCTTTCTTGATAGATAAATTAGGAGAGAAAATAATGTCGGAAAAGATAACGATAGTAGATAGTCCTCATATTAAACAAACAAGAGGAGCACGGTGGTTTGATGGTGAAGGTGTTGCGACTAAGCGAAGAACTGTAATAGATTCAGGTGTGTTGTCTACTTATTATTTAGATACCTATTATGCAGCCAAACTTTCTATGGAACCGACCATACAATCTCCGTCAATTCTTGTAATGTCTAAAGGAGAAAAAAGCTTCGAAGAATTGATAAAATCTATTGATAAAGGGATTTGGGTTACGGGTTTTAATGGAGGAAATAGTAATTCTACTACGGGCGACTTCTCTTTGGGTGTCGAAGGTTTCTTGGTAGAAAAGGGAAACGTTACTACTCCTATTAATGAAATGAATATTACAGGGAATTTACTAACTTTATGGCAGAATATAGAGGAAATCGGAAATGATCCTCGCGTTAATTCTCCGGTGCAAATTCCATCTATTTTGTTTAATAATGTAAGTTTTAATGGTAAGTAATTATGACTGTGAAAGCATATCCTTGTTTGTTTTTGTTGTTAATTCTTTTGTTTACAGGCTGTAACTCTAAAGATGAGAGTGTTTACTATCATACAAAATTAGCGATATTCAAAACTTCTGCTAATTTTAAGTACAACTATACTAAAGAGTTAGGAGCGGAAATATCTGCTCGTTTAGATAGTTTCGATTTGTCGCTTAATCCTTTTAATAATAACTCTATAATCTATAAGGTTAATAATAATATAGATGTAGAAGTTGATGACTATTTTATTACCTGTTTTAATAAAGCGCAAGAAATCGCAGCTTTAACAGATGGAGTGTATGATATTACGGCGGCTCCGTTGATAAATTTGTGGGGTTTTGGGTTTCAAAAGATGGATTCAGTAACTCCCGAAGCAATCGATAGTCTAAAGCAGTTTGTGGGTTACGAAAAGGTGAATTTAGAAGCAGGTCGAGTTGTGAAAAAAGACCCTCGCCTTCAACTTAATATGTCTTCTATTGCTAAAGGTTATGCCTGCGATGTTATTGCAGACTTGTTTGACTCGTATGCCATCGAAGATTATATGGTTGAAATAGGAGGTGAGGTGCGCGCTAAAGGTAAAAACCCTAATGGTAATCTGTGGAAAATAGGTATTGCATCTCCCTTAGATGATAAGTCGGGCGCAGTATCTGGAACTCAAGAGACTTTATCTTTAGATAATTATGCCCTTGCCACTTCGGGTAATTATCGCAATTATTATATCAAAGACGGTAAGAAATATGCCCATACTATAAGTCCCAAAACAGGTTATCCTTCGGAAAGTAATCTGTTAAGTGCATCGGTTATCTATCCTGATTGTATGACTGCCGATGCTTTTGCAACAGCATTTATGGCTTTAGGAATAGATAAAGCCGAAGAATTAGCCAAGCAAATACCCGAGTTGTCGTATTTGTTTATTTATGAAGATGCGAATGGCGACTTAAAAAGCTTAAAAGTCAAGAAGTAAGAATATTATCAGATAGATAATATTCTTACAGTTCTAAGTAAATCTCTATTTATATGTTTCTCGTTTCTGATTGCCTTAGAGAAAGGAACGTAAACAATCTGATCGTTTTGTATTCCTATCATTACATTTCGTTGGTCTTCCAACAGAGCATCGATAGCTGCCGCACCCATACGACTCGCTAATATTCTGTCGGTAGCAGAAGGAGAGCCTCCGCGTTGAAGGTGTCCTAAAATAGTTACGCGAACATCGTACTGAGGATATTCTTTCTTTACCCTTTCAGCCATACCCATAGCACCACCGGTTATTTCGCTTTCAGCAACAAGCACTATACTACTGTTTTTGGTTTTGCGAAAACCATTATTAATAAGTTCTTCAAGTTGGTCTACTTCGGTAGAAATTTCAGGGATAATAGCAGCTTCTGCTCCTGATGCGATGGCTCCATTGAGTGCAAGGAAGCCTGCGTCTCGACCCATAACTTCTATGAAAAACAATCGTTCGTGCGAAGTTGCAGTGTCTCTAATCTTGTCGACGGCTTGCATAATTGTATTCAAAGCAGTATCGTATCCTATTGTTGTGTCGGTGCCAAAAAGGTCGTTGTCGATAGTTCCTGGAAGTCCAACAATTGGGAAGTTATATTCTTGAGCAAAAATTCTTGCTCCTGTAAGAGAGCCATCTCCTCCAATAACAACAAGAGCATCTATGCCTTCTTTTTTAATAACTTCGTAAGCTTGAAGTCGTCCTTCAGGTTCGCGAAACTCAACCGAACGAGCAGTTTTTAATATCGTTCCGCCTTGTTGTATAATATTACTAACATTGTTAGACTTAAAAGGCACTATTTCTCCCGAAACCAGTCCTTTGAAACCTCTATATATACCTTTAACTTCAAGTCCATTGTATATGGCGGCACGTGTTACCGCTCTAATTGCAGCATTCATACCGGGGGCATCGCCTCCTGAGGTTAAAATTCCGATACATTTAATGTTTGTCATACCGTATAAGTTGTTTTAATAAGCCACAAAAGTAGTATTTCTTTCGTTATTTATATTCAAAAAAATATTAAATGATTGTTTGTTGTAAATTATATAATAAGGTGATGGAAAAGTAGCTGTTCAGCGAAAGCTGTATCTTTCTTTATTTTCTATTTTACTCAAATTCTCGACATTTTCTCTACTTACTTATTTTTACAAGACTTCTCCTTTTTATATTATTTTGATACTGTCGACCCTTTGCTTAATTCAAGAGAGAAGGCAAGAGCGTAAGTAAACTACCACCGATAGGCAACTATCTGTAATTCTTTAACTCTCGGAGAAGAGCGTGAAAGTGAGCGACTGGACAAATGGACGGCTCTATCTCTCTTGTGAAGCACTTCGCTGCACTCAGTAGAACTCCCTCGTCGTTCTTAGTAGATGGGCGAGCTGTTTGTTACTATATACCCCTTGTAGCTCTTAGTAGATACCTCTGCTCTCTCTTAGTAGATAGGGGAGCTGTTTCTTAGTAGAGACCCGATGTCGCTCTTAGTATAACCGCCTAATCTCTATTAGTATAACCACCCCGTCTTTCTTAGTAGAGAGACCTCGCCTATCTACTAAGAGAGAGCAGGGGTCTCTTAGTAGAGAGAAGACCCTAAGTGAAGCTTTGCATTTTTTGAACTAAGAACTAAGAGTGAAGAACTAAGAGTTGTGCTTCGCTCAAGCTAAAAGTTAAAAACTAAAAGTTAAAAGTTGGGATTACCCAAAGGGTAAAAATTCCATAGCCGTACGGCGAGCGAAGCGTTGCCTACGGGAACAGTTCGGAATAGGCATAGTTGTTACAAAAGGGAAAATAAAAGTAGTCAATAAATTGCAAAAGTCTGGAATTAAACCGAATTTTGCAGAAAATTTGAATGTAAACAGTTTCTAAGTCGCCGATATAATAGAAGTATATATAGGTAACAACAGATGAAAATATGAGAATAGTTGAAATAGATCAGGATTCTGGCTTTTGTTTTGGGGTGGTTAATGCAATCAAAAATGCAGAAGAGGAGTTGGTTTCGGGCGAAGAACTTTATTGTTTAGGAGATATTGTTCATAATAGTCAGGAGGTTTCTCGCTTACAAAAAAAAGGATTGCGAACTATAAATCATAATCAATTAAGCGAGATGCATAATAAAAAAGTGCTGTTGCGTGCCCATGGCGAACCCCCTTCTACTTATGATACGGCGAAAACAAACAATATCCAAATTGTAGATGCTACTTGCCCAGTAGTACTTCGTTTGCAAAAGCGTATACAAAAGCAGTATCAAATATCGGATAAAGACAAAACTCAGATCGTTATTTTTGGAAAAATAGGACACGCCGAAGTAAATGGACTGGTAGGGCAAACCGAAGGGCGTGCTATTGTGATAGAAAATAAAGAAGATCTTGATAAATTAGACTATCATAAGGATATTTATTTATTCTCGCAAACTACTAAGTCAATAGACGATTTTAAAGATATAGTGGAAGAGATAAAGTCGAGAGTGAGCGATGATACTCAGTTTAATTATTTTGATACTATATGTCGTCAGGTTGCCAACCGAATGCCTAATATAAGGAAGTTTGCGGCAAAGCACGATTTAGTATTGTTTGTTGCAGGCGAAAAAAGTTCTAATGGCAAAGTGTTATTAGGTGAATGCAAAAAGGCTAACCCAAACACTTATTTAATATCAAGTTCGGAAGATATTAATCCTGAGTGGCTGAATAATGTAAATTCGATAGGCATTTGTGGCGCAACATCTACTCCAAAATGGCTAATGGAAGAGATAGGGAAAAGTTTAAGTGAATGAAAATCAGTTGTTTTGAGCAAGAGATAAACTTAAAATTAAAAAACAGCTAAATAATTTGTCAATCAATAAACTTTAGATTATCTTTGCAGGCTGAAAATAAAAACAAAAAATAACAAATAAGAAATTATGATTATTGTTCCAGTAAAGGAAGGCGAAAATATAGAAAGAGCCTTGAAAAAATTCAAAAGAAAATTTGAGAAAACAGGTGTTACTAAAGAACTTAGAAGCAGACAAGCTTTTATTAAGCCTTCAGTAGAGAAAAGAAAACAAAAAATACACGCAGTATACGTACAACAAATGCGTCAAAACGAAGAATAAGAGAGGTTGAAAAAAGGCTTGAGAGATTTAAGAATAAATTATTCTTAAATTCTTGAGTTTTAGTTTTTGATTTCAAATATTTTTCATAACTTCGTTGTATTAAAAACAATGAAGTATGGCGTTCAAATCATTTTTGCAATATTTGCAGTTCGAGAGAAATTATTCTTCTCGTACAGTGGTTGCGTATGAGAGTGATTTGGAGTTGTTTAAGCAATTTATTTGCGGAGACGAATTATTTAATCCACGTGAGATCGACGCTGTAGTCGTTCGCAGGTGGATTGTTTCGTTATTGGAGGAGGGTTATTCTCCTTCGTCTGTGAATCGAAAACTTAGTTCTGTGAAGTCTTATTTTAGGTTTTTGTGTAAAAAAGAATATATAAGAACCAGTCCTGTGAAAGATATTAAAGGGCCTAAGATGAACCGAACCTTGCCGTATTTTGTTAATGATAAAGAGATGGATAGTTTGTTTGACGAACTCGAATTAGATGAAACATTTGAAGGAGTTCGTGATAAAACAATCTTAGAAGTTTTTTACTGTACGGGAATTAGATGTGCCGAATTGGTGGGGCTTAAAAATGAAGATGTTGATTTCGGTTCTAGTCTGATAAAAGTTACAGGGAAGAGGAATAAGCAGCGGCTAATCCCTTTTTCTGAATCATTAAAAAAGGTAATGTGTGCCTATTTGGATAAAAGGGCGGAGGAATTACAGGCGGAAAATGCTGTTTCTTTCTTTGTGCGTAAAAATGGGAAAGCTCTGTCTAACTCAATAGTATATAATATTGTAACAACAAGGTTGTCTGTAATATCAAATCTTTCAAAAAGGAGTCCTCACGTACTGAGGCATACCTTTGCGACAAGTATGTTGAATAATGGTGCGGATTTGAATGCCGTTAAAGAGCTGTTGGGGCATGCAAGTTTGTCGTCGACGGAGATTTATACACATACAACTTTTGAAGAGTTAAAAAAAACATATCAACAAGCTCATCCAAGAGCAGAATAAAAAAGGAGGTTTTTATGGAAATTACAATTCAAGCAATTCATTTTGAGGCAACTCAAAAATTAGATGCTTTTATTCAGAAAAAAGTATCACGGTTATCAAAGTTTAATGATGCTATCTCGTTAGCGGAAGTTACGTTGAAGGTTGTAAAGCCAGAAACAAATGCAAATAAAGATGTTTCGATTAAGGTGCTTGCGCCTAATAGTGAGTTCTTTGTGCAAGAAGTTTCGGATAGTTTTGAGGAAGCTGTTAATAAGTGCGTAGAGAAGTTAGAAAGGCAGATTATGAAATCGAAAGAAAAGACAATTCAAAAAAAATAAAAAAATATGGAAGAAAAAGCTTGAAAGTTTTGCTATTCCAAAAATAATACGTACTTTTGCAACCGTTTCGTCCGAAGTGTCGAAGCGGTTGTTTGACATAAAACATAATGCCTCTTTAGCTCAGTTGGCCAGAGCACGTGATTTGTAATCTCGGGGTCGTTGGTTCGAATCCGACAAGAGGCTCAAAAAAAAAGGGCAGTTACCAGAGTGGACAAATGGGGCTGACTGTAACTCAGCTGGCTACGCCTTCGGTGGTTCGAATCCATCACTGCCCACACCGATCAGATTCGCTGATTGTGTTTGAAGATTAAATAGTATTGAATTATTTCCTTATTGTTAATCTGTGTTGAAATGCGGAAGTAGCTCAGTTGATAGAGCATTAGCCTTCCAAGCTGAGGGTCGCGGGTTTGAGTCCCGTCTTCCGCTCTCTGTTGCCAATGTAGCTCAGAGGTAGAGCACTTCCTTGGTAAGGAAGAGGTCACGGGTTCAATTCCCGTCATCGGCTCAAAAAGTAGAGGATTGAAATATTAGAATTCAGCATACAAATACACCTTATTATATATAGCGGGTGTGGTGTGTTGTTTGACTTGTGAAATAATTAGAAATAACATTCATTAAATAAAAGGCAATTATGGCAAAAGAACATTTTAACCGGTCGAAACCACACGTTAACATCGGTACAATTGGTCACGTAGACCACGGTAAGACTACTTTAACTGCAGCTATCACTACAGTTTTAGCAAAAAAAGGACTTTCTGAGCTTAAATCTTTCGATCAGATTGACAATGCTCCAGAAGAAAAAGAAAGAGGTATCACTATTAATACTTCTCACGTAGAGTATGAAACAGCGACTCGTCACTATGCACACGTTGACTGTCCAGGTCACGCCGACTATGTAAAGAACATGGTAACTGGTGCGGCTCAAATGGACGGTGCTATCATTGTTGTTGCTGCAACTGATGGTCCTATGCCTCAAACTCGTGAACACATCTTGTTAGCTCGTCAGGTAAACGTTCCTAGATTGGTTGTTTTTATGAACAAAGTTGACATCGTTGATGATGCAGAAATGTTAGAACTTGTTGAAATGGAAATGAGAGAACTTCTTTCATTCTATGAATTCGATGGCGATAATACTCCTGTTATTCAAGGTTCTGCTTTAGGTGGATTGAATGGTATCGAACAATGGGAAAATAAGATCATGGATCTTATGGACGCTTGTGATACTTGGATTGAACTTCCTCCACGTGATATTGATAAACCATTCTTGATGCCTGTTGAAGACGTATTCTCTATCACTGGTCGTGGTACTGTTGCTACAGGTCGTATCGAAACTGGTATCATCAAAACAGGTGAAGAAGTACAGATTATCGGTCTTGGTCAAGAAGGTAAAAAATCAGTTGTTACAGGAGTAGAAATGTTCCGTAAGATTTTGGACGAAGGTCAAGCTGGAGATAACGTAGGTCTATTACTTCGTGGTGTTGATAAAGACGAAATCAAACGTGGTATGGTTATTACTCACCCTAATAAAGTACAACCTCACACTAAATTCAAAGCTTCAGTTTATATCTTGAAGAAAGAAGAAGGTGGACGTCATACTCCATTCCATAACAAATATCGTCCTCAATTCTATATCCGTACGTTAGACGTAACAGGTGAAATCACTCTTCCAGAAGGAACAGAAATGGTAATGCCTGGTGATAACTTAGAAATCAACGTAAACTTAATCTATCCAGTAGCTTGTAGCGAAGGTCTTCGTTTTGCTATCCGTGAAGGTGGACGTACTGTTGGTTCTGGTCAGATCACAGAAATTATAGAATAAAAAACATTAATAATTAATAGTTGGGAAGCTATTTTAGATTCTTGACTATTAATTATTAAATACACGGGTCTAGCTCAGTTGGTAGAGCACTGGTCTCCAAAACCAGGTGTCGGGAGTTCGAGCCTCTCGACCCGTGCTAATAAATAACATTACATAATGAAAAAGATTTTTAACTACATAAAAGAATCCTATAATGAGCTTATTCATAAGGTTTCTTGGCCAACAAGACAGGAATTATCTAACAGTGCAATGGTTGTTATGGTAGCTTCTGTTATTATGGCTTGTGTTATCTTCGCTATTGATCAAGGTTTTGAATTTGTAATTTCTCTTTTCTATAAAACAATCTTCTAAATTTAGGACATGTCTGAAATCGAAAAGAAATTTTATGTACTTCGAGCTGTTAATGGTAAGGAGAATAAAGTGAAGGAATATCTTGAAGCGGAAATCAAGAATAATGGTTTACAAGATTATATTTCTCAGGTTATTATTCCTACCGAAAAGGTTATTCAAAGTCGTAACGGAAAAAAAGTAACCAAAGAAAGAGCTTTTCTTCCTGGTTATATTATTATTGAAGCAGCCTTGGTTGGAGAAGTAGTACATTTTCTAAAAAATATTAATTATGTAATTGGTTTCTTGGGCGGTAATACTCCTGTTCCTTTGCGTCCGACTGAAGTTAGTCGTATTTTAGGGAAAGCAGATGAATTGCAGGCTCAACCTGAAGAATTTGATATTGACTATACAATAGGTGATATAGTAAAAATTAATTTTGGTCCTTTTACCGGCTTCCACGGTGAAATCGAAGAGGTTTATTCTGATAAGAAAAAACTGAAAGTTATGGTCAAAATTTTTGGCAGAAAAACTCCTTTGGAGTTAGGATTTCTGCAAGTAGAGAAAGAGTAAATTGAGGGTTACGCTTCGATTATGCTCTTATTTATTAGTGTTTATTAATTTAAATTTTTAACAAATGGCGAAAGAAATTGCTGGACAGCTAAAATTACAAATTAAAGGAGGGGCTGCAAATCCTTCTCCCCCAGTTGGACCTGCCTTAGGTTCTAAGGGAATCAACATTATGGAGTTTTGCAAGCAATTTAATGCCAGAACCCAAGACAAAGCAGGTAAGGTATTACCAGTGGTAATTACTTACTATGCTGATAAGTCTTTTGATTTTATCGTTAAAAACCCACCTGTTGCGATCCAATTAATGGAAGCTGCAAAAGTAAAAGGTGGTTCGGCTGAGCCTAATCGTAAGAAGGTGGCAGAAATTACTTGGGAACAAGTAAAATCGATTGCTGAAGATAAAATGACAGACTTAAACTGTTTCACAGTTGAATCTGCAATGAAAATGGTTGCAGGTACAGCTCGCAGTATGGGTATAGCTGTTAAAGGGGATTTCCCTGTAAATAATTAAAAAACTTCAATAGAGAAATGAGTAAACTTACAAAAAAACAAAAGTTGGCTTTAAGCAAAGTTGAAGCAGGGAAAACGTACACTCTAAAAGAGGCATCTGCATTAGTGAAAGAAATTAACTATTGTTCGTTTGACGCATCAGTTGATGTAGATGTTAGATTAGGTGTTGACCCCCGTAAGGCTAACCAAATGGTGAGAGGTGTGGTTTCATTACCTCATGGAACAGGTAAGCAAATTAGGGTTCTCGTATTATGTACTCCAGATCAAGAAGCTGCTGCAAACGAAGCAGGAGCTGATTATGTAGGGCTTGATGAATATATTGATAAAATCAAGGGAGGTTGGACTGATATTGATGTGATTATCACTCAACCTGCAATTATGGGTAAAATTGGTGCTTTAGGTAGAGTGTTAGGTCCAAGAGGCTTAATGCCTAATCCTAAAAGTGGTACTGTTACTAATGATGTGGCTAATGCAGTAAAAGAAGTTAAACAAGGAAAAATTGACTTCAAAGTAGATAAAGCTGGTATAGTACACACTTCTATTGGTAAAGTATCTTTCGAACCTGAAAAGATTCGTGATAATGCAAAAGAATTTATCGATACATTAAACAAGTTGAAACCTACAGCTGCTAAGGGTACTTATATTAAGAGTATTTATCTTTCAAGTACAATGAGTCCGGGTATTAAAATAGACCCTAAATCAATTGATGAAATTTAAAAAAAGGAATTATGAGAAAGGAAGATAAAGCCACTGTTATTGAACAGATTGCAAATACCGTAGGTGAATATACAAACTTCTATTTGACTGATATAGCTAACTTAAATGCAGCTCAAACAAGTGATTTAAGAAGAGAGTGTAGCAAGCAAAATATTAAACTTGTTGTTGTAAAAAACACATTGTTTAAAAAAGCTTTGGAAAAGGTAGATGGAGATTTCTCTGCTCTTGATTCTTCATTAAAAGGCAACACTGCTGTGATGTTTTCTAATGATGCGAATAGTCCTGCTAAATTGATTAAGTCTTTTTCAAAAGGAATTGAGATTCCTAAATTGAAAGCTGCTTACGTTCAAGAAGGATTCTATATCGGAGCTGAAAACTTAGATCTATTAATCTCTATTAAGAGTAAAGAAGAACTTATCGGAGACGTTATTATGTTATTACAATCTCCAGCTAAGAATGTTATCTCGGCTCTTAATTCAGGTGGACAGATAATCCACGGAGTTTTGAAAACTCTATCAGAAAAATAAAAAATAATTGAATAATTAAACATTAAAACTATACAAAAATGGCAGATTTGAAAGCTTTTGCTGAACAATTAGTGAATTTAACTGTTAAAGAAGTTAATGAACTTGCTGAGATTCTAAAAACAGAATATGGTATTGAACCTGCTGCTGCAGCTGTAGCAGTAGCTGCTGGTCCTGCGGCCGCAGCTGATGCTCCTGAAGAAAAAACATCTTTCGATGTAATTCTTAAAGGTGCTGGCGCTAATAAATTAGCGATCGTTAAATTAGTAAAAGAATTAACAGGACTTGGTCTAAAAGAAGCTAAAGATATCGTTGATGGTGCACCTGCTCCATTAAAAGAAGGTATTGCTAAAGATGAAGCTGAAGCTTTGAAAAAATCTTTAGAAGAAGCTGGAGCTGAAGTTGAACTTAAATAACTCTCGCTCTAATTAACTTTTTGGTTAAGAATCTTCGTCAAGAAGATTCTTAGCCTTTTTGTGTATTATGAAAGTGATGAGTAGTTTGATACTCGTCGTTTCTGTATTTTCTTAATTCAATCAAGTCCTAAATACCGCATTAATGTCTTCAATAAACAATAATACTCAAAGAATAAATTTTGCTTCAATAAAAAATCCATTTGAATATCCGGATTTCCTTGAAGTACAAATAAAGTCGTTTCAAGACTTTCTTCAATTAGACACACCACCCGAAAAGAGAAAAAATGAAGGTTTGTATAAAGTATACATGGAGAATTTCCCTATAGCGGATACTCGAAATAACTTTGTACTTGAGTTTTTAGATTACTATATAGATCCTCCTCGTTATTCAATTGATGAGTGTATAGAAAGAGGTTTGACTTATAGTGTGCCTCTAAAAGCAAAACTGAAATTATATTGTACAGATCCCGATCACGAAGATTTTGATACGGTAATTCAGGACGTTTATTTAGGTCCAATTCCTTATATGACTGCAAAGGGTACCTTTGTTATTAATGGTGCCGAGCGTGTGGTTGTTTCTCAATTACACCGTTCTCCTGGCGTATTTTTCGGACAAAGCTTGCACTCGAATGGTACAAAACTTTATTCTGCAAGAATTATCCCATTTAAGGGTTCTTGGATAGAGTTTGCAACAGACATAAACAATGTAATGTATGCTTACATTGATCGTAAAAAGAAGTTACCAGTTACAACTCTTTTAAGAGCTGTAGGTTTCGAAAGTGATAAAGATATCTTAGAAATATTTAATCTTGCGGAAGAAATTAAGGTTAATCAAACTAATCTTAAAAAAGCTATTGGTCGAAAATTAGCAGCAAGAGTATTGAAAGCTTGGGTTGAAGATTTTGTAGATGAAGATACTGGTGAAGTTGTTTCTATAGAACGTAATGAAGTTATTATAGATAGAGAAGTAATTTTAGAGTCTAAGCATATTAGTGAAATAATAGAATCTGGAATCAGTACAATATTGTTGCATCGTGAAGATCAAAATATGTCTGATTATGCGATTATTTACAATACTTTACAGAAAGACCCAAGTAACTCAGAACGAGATGCTGTTGTGTATATCTATCGTCAGTTAAGAAATGCTGACCCCGCAGATGAAGCAAGTGCTCGTGAAGTTATTCAAAATTTATTTTTCTCAGAAAAAAGATATGATTTAGGTGAAGTTGGACGTTACCGAATTAACAAAAAACTAAACTTAACTACGTCAATTGATGTCAAAGTTCTTACAAAAGAAGACATAATTGAAATTATAAAATACTTAATAGAACTAATAAATTCAAAAGCCAATGTTGATGATATCGACCACTTAAGTAATCGTCGTGTTCGTACCGTTGGTGAACAATTATATACTCAGTTCGGAATAGGTTTGGCTCGTATGGCTAGAACAATTCGCGAACGTATGAATGTTAGAGATAATGAAGTGTTTACTCCGATTGATCTTATTAATGCGAAGACAATATCTTCTGTTGTTAATACTTTCTTCGGAACTAATGCATTATCTCAATTTATGGATCAAACTAATCCATTAGCAGAAATAACACACAAACGTCGTATGTCTGCTTTAGGACCTGGAGGTTTGTCGAGAGAACGTGCAGGTTTTGAGGTGCGTGACGTACATTATACTCACTATGGACGTTTGTGTCCTATAGAAACTCCAGAAGGTCCGAATATCGGATTGATTTCGTCTCTTTGTGTTTTTGCAAAAATCAATGATTTAGGTTTTATAGAAACTCCATATAGAAAAGTAAGTAATGCTAAAGTTGACCTATCGGAAGATGGTATAGTTTATCTTACAGCAGAAGAGGAAGAAGCTAAAATTATAGCACAAGGTAATGCCCCATTAAATGATGATGGTACATTTATAAGAGATAAAGTTAAAGCTCGTCAAGATGCAGATTATCCTCTTTCGACTCCAGGAGAGATTGAATTAATGGACGTTTCTCCAACTCAAATTGCTTCTATTGCGGCTTCATTGATTCCGTTTTTGGAACATGATGATGCGAACCGTGCATTGATGGGATCTAATATGATGCGTCAGGCAGTTCCATTACTTCGTCCTGAATCTCCTATCGTAGGTACTGGTATTGAAGCTCAATTAATACAAGACTCAAGAACTCAGATTGCTGCAGAAGGAGAAGGAGAAGTTGTATTTGTAGACTCTACTCGTATTGATATAAAATATGATAGGACTGAAAAGGAAGAATTTGTAAACTTTGAATCGTCTATCAAGACGTATGTTATTCCAAAGTTCAGAAAAACAAATCAAAATACAACTGTCGATTTGAAACCTATAATACGAAAGGGTGATAGAGTTGTAAAAGGACAGA
The DNA here is from genome assembly GCA_029916745.1 of Dysgonomonadaceae bacterium PH5-43. Classification (NCBI taxonomy): domain Bacteria; kingdom Pseudomonadati; phylum Bacteroidota; class Bacteroidia; order Bacteroidales; family Dysgonomonadaceae; species Dysgonomonadaceae bacterium PH5-43. The sequence continues at coordinate 14,836 of JARXWK010000017.1, forward strand.
TATTAACAGAGGGTTATTCAACAGAAAAAGGAGAGTTAGCTTTAGGTAAGAACCTTAAAGTGGCTTTTATGCCTTGGAAGGGATATAACTTTGAAGATGCTATCGTAATAAGTGAACGTGTTGTAAGGGAAGATATATTTACGTCTGTACACGTTGATGAATATATTCTTGAAGTTCGCGAAACAAAACGAGGAGTTGAAGAGTTAACAAGCGACATTCCTAATGTTAGCGAGGAAGCTACTAAAGATCTTGATGAAAATGGTATCATAAGAATAGGAGCAAGGGTTGAACCAGGTGATATCCTTATCGGTAAAATAACTCCAAAGGGTGAGTCAGATCCATCTCCTGAAGAAAAATTATTGAGAGCTATTTTTGGAGAAAAGGCAGGAGATGTTAAAGATGCATCATTAAAGGCTTCTCCTTCTTTGAGGGGTACGGTAATTGGAAGAAATTTATTCTCTAAAGCAGCTAAGAAAGGTAAAACCAAATTAAGCAATAAAGCTAAATTACCTCAATTAGATGAGGAGTATCAAGCTAAAATGGACGAGTTGAAAATTGTCTTAATTGATAAAATTTCAACATTAGCACAAGGAGAAACATCGCAAGGTATTAAAGACTTTATGAATGTGGAAATTGTTTCCAAAGGTGTTAAGCTTACAAAGCAAGATTTAGCGAAGATTGACTATACAACTATTCAAGTGTCAGATTGGACTTTAGATGCTGAAAAGAATGAAATGATTCGCAGTCTTATTGTAAACTATCTTAAGAAGCATAAAGAATTGGATGCTGAATTAAAACGTAAAAAGTTTGATTTGACTATTGGAGACGAACTTCCTACAAGTATCGTTCAAATGGCTAAGGTTTATATTGCTAAGAAAAGAAAGTTGCAAGTTGGAGATAAAATGGCAGGTCGTCACGGTAACAAGGGTATTGTTTCTCGAATAGTAAGAGATGAGGATATGCCATTCTTAGAAGATGGAACTATTGTAGATATAGTATTGAATCCACTAGGTGTGCCATCTCGTATGAACTTAGGACAGATATTCGAAACTGTATTGGGTTGGGCCGGAAAAAACTTAGGAGTGAAATTTGCAACTCCTATCTTTGATGGTGCTTCTTTTGAAGATATGAATGAATGGACGGATAAAGCCGGAGTTCCTAGATATGGAAAAACATATTTACATGATGGAGGTACGGGAGAACGTTTTGATCAGCCAGCAACTGTTGGTGTGATTTATATGTTGAAATTAGGACACATGGTCGACGATAAAATGCACGCGCGTTCTATAGGTCCATATTCTCTAATTACTCAACAACCATTAGGCGGTAAGGCTCAGTTTGGAGGACAACGTTTTGGAGAAATGGAAGTTTGGGCATTGGAAGCATTCGGTGCATCATTTATTCTTCAAGAAGTATTGACTATTAAATCTGATGATGTAATTGGTCGAGCTAAGGCTTATGAAGCAATAGTAAAAGGAGATCCTATGCCTACACCGGGAATACCTGAATCTTTGAATGTATTATTACATGAGATGAAAGGTTTAGCATTAAACGTTACTTTAGAATAATAATAGATTATGGCTTTTAGAAAAGATAATAAAATAAAAAATAGCTTTACCAAAATATCAATTGGTTTAGCTTCTCCCGATGAAATACTTTCTCAATCAAGCGGTGAGGTACTAAAACCTGAAACAATAAACTATCGGACGTATAAACCAGAGAGAGATGGTTTGTTTTGCGAAAGGATTTTTGGTCCAGTAAAAGATTATGAATGTCATTGCGGTAAATATAAAAGAATTCGTTATAAAGGAATTGTTTGTGACCGATGTGGTGTTGAAGTAACGGAAAAGAAAGTTCGTAGAGAGCGTATGGGGCATATTAATTTAGTTGTACCTGTTGCTCATATTTGGTATTTCCGTTCTTTACCTAATAAAATAGGTTACTTGTTAGGTTTGCCGACTAAGAAATTAGATTCAATAGTATATTACGAACGTTATGTCGTAATTCAGCCAGGCGTAGCACCTGAACAAGAGGTGTATAATTTGCTTTCAGAAGAAGAATATTTAGACATATTGGATAATCTTCCTGCTGGCAATCAACAATTAGATGATTCAGACCCAAATAAGTTTATTGCAAAAATGGGAGCTGAAGCTATTTATGATTTATTGGTTAATTTAGATTTAGATAGTTTATCGTACGAATTACGCCATAAAGCAACTAACGATGCTTCTCAACAAAGAAAAAATGAAGCATTAAAACGATTACAAGTTATAGAGTCGTTCCGTGCTTCTAAAGGTAAAAATAAACCCGAATGGATGATTGTAAAAGTAGTTCCTGTAATTCCACCAGAACTACGTCCTTTGGTTCCTTTAGATGGCGGTCGTTTTGCAACTTCGGATTTGAATGATTTATATCGTAGAGTTATCATTCGTAATAATCGTCTGAAGAGACTTATCGATATAAAAGCTCCAGAAGTTATTTTGCGTAATGAAAAACGTATGCTTCAAGAGTCTGTAGATTCATTATTTGATAACTCTCGTAAGTCAAGTGCTGTAAAAACAGATGCGAATCGTCCATTGAAATCTCTTTCAGATAGCTTGAAAGGTAAACAAGGACGTTTTCGTCAGAACTTATTGGGTAAACGTGTTGACTATTCAGCTCGTTCGGTTATCGTTGTGGGTCCTGAACTAAAAATGCACGAATGTGGTATCCCTAAGAATATGGCAGCGGAGTTATACAAACCATTTATTATTCGCAAGTTAATAGATAGAGGTATTGTTAAAACCGTAAAATCTGCCAAGAAAATAGTTGATAGAAAAGAGCCAATAGTTTGGGATATTCTTGAACACGTAATGAAAGGACACCCTGTTCTTTTGAACCGTGCTCCAACTTTGCACCGTTTGGGGATACAGGCTTTTCAACCTAAGATGATAGAGGGAAAAGCAATACAGTTGCACCCACTTTCTTGTACTGCATTTAATGCTGACTTCGACGGAGACCAAATGGCTGTTCACTTACCATTAGGTAATGAAGCTATATTGGAGGCTCAAATGTTAATGTTGGCTTCTCATAACATATTAAATCCAGCAAATGGAGCTCCTATCACGGTTCCTTCTCAGGATATGGTTTTGGGATTGTTCTATATAACAAAACAACGCAAAGGAGCAAAAGGTGAAGGTTTAACTTTTTACGGAGCCGAGGAAGCTATCATTGCTTATAATGAAGGTAAAGTAGACATTCACGCCTATGTCAAGGTTATAGTTGATGATGTTGATGAAGCTGGAAATCCAATTAAACATATAGTTGAAACTTCTGTTGGCCGTATTATGGTTAATGAATTTGTGCCTAAAGAAGTAGGATATATAAACGAGATTCTTTCTAAAAAATCTTTACGTGATATTATTGGTAAAGTAATTAAGATTTGTGGTGTTGCAAAAACTGCTAAATTCTTAGATGATATAAAGAATCTTGGATATACAATGGCCTTCAAGGGGGGATTATCATTTAACTTAGATGATATTATTATTCCTAAAGAAAAAGAAGACCTTGTTAAAGAAGGATACGCAGAGGTTGAGCATATTATGAACAACTATAATATGGGTATCATTACTTACAATGAGCGTTATAATCAAATTATTGATACTTGGACTCATATAAATTCTCGTTTGTCTGATATTTTAATGAAGCAATTAAGAGAAGATGATCAAGGTTTTAACTCTGTTTATATGATGTTGGAGTCAGGAGCTCGTGGTAGTAAAGAGCAGATTCGACAGTTATCAGGTATGCGTGGTTTGATGGCTAAACCTCAGAAATCAGGTGCAGAAGGAGGACAAATTATTGAAAACCCTATCCTTTCAAACTTTAAAGAAGGTTTGTCTGTGTTAGAGTACTTTATATCTACTCACGGTGCTCGTAAAGGTTTGGCGGATACGGCTCTTAAGACTGCTGATGCAGGATATTTAACTCGTCGTTTGGTTGATGTATCTCATGATGTTATTATTAACGAAGAAGATTGTGGTACTTTACGTGGTTTGGTAGCTACTGAATTAAAGAATAATGAAGACACTGTAGCTTCTCTTTATGAACGTATATTAGGACGTACTTCGGTTCACGACATTCAATTGCCAGGTTCTGATGAGTATATTATTCGTTCAGGAGAGGAAATAACAGAGGATATTGCCGCTAAAATAGAAGCGTCAGGTATAGAAAGAGTGGAAATCCGTTCTGTATTAACCTGCGAATCTAAAAAAGGAGTTTGTGCTAAATGTTACGGTCGTAATCTTGCAACAGGTAAAATGGTTCAAAAAGGCGAAGCTGTTGGTGTTATTGCTGCGCAGTCTATCGGTGAGCCAGGTACTCAGTTAACACTACGTACGTTCCACGTGGGTGGTATTGCTTCTAATATCGCTGCTGAAAGTAGTGTTGTTTCTAAGTATGACGGATTGTTAGAAATAGATGAATTACGTACGGTAGATGCTATAGATGAAAATGGTAAACCTTACCATATTGTTATTAGTCGTCTGTCAGAACTTAGAATTATTGATCCAGTTAATAATGTTGTTTTAACTACGCATAATATTCCTTATGCGGCTAAACTATATTTCAACTCAGGAGATAAGGTTAAGAAAGGTGACGTAATTATCGAATGGGACCCATTTAATGCTGTTATTGTTTCGGAGGTTACAGGTAAGATTAAGTTTGAAAACGTAATTGAAAACGTAACTTACAAGAACGAATATGATGAGCAAACAGGACTAAAAGAAATGATTATCATAGAGCCAAGAGATAAAACAAAAATTCCTGCGGCTCAAATTGTTGATGCTTCTGGTGAAGTTGTAAAAACATACAACTTACCATTAGGAGCTCACGTTGTTAAAGAAGAAGGAGAAGATATTAAACTTGGAGAAGTATTAGTGAAAATGCCTCGTGCCGTAGGTAAAGCTGGTGATATTACTGGTGGTCTTCCTCGTGTAACTGAGTTGTTTGAGGCTCGTAATCCATCTAATCCTGCTGTTGTTTCTGAAATTGACGGAGAGGTATCTTTTGGTAAAATTAAACGTGGTAACAGAGAAGTTATTGTTACCTCTAAAACAGGAGAGTACAAAACGTACTTAGTATCTCTTTCTAAACAAATGTTGGTTCAGGAAAATGATTATGTAAGAGCAAGAACTCCATTATCAGATGGAGCTATAACTCCTTCGGATATACTTGCTATTAGTGGGCCTACTGCTGTTCAAGAATATATTGTAAATGAAGTTCAAGATGTGTATCGTCTTCAAGGTGTGAAGATTAATGACAAACACTTCGAAGTTATTGTGCGCCAGATGATGCGTAAAGTAGAAATCTTAGAGCCAGGAGATACTCGTTTCTTAGAACAACAGTTAGTTGATAAGAATCTTGTAATGGAAGAGAATGATCGTATCTGGGGTAAGAAAGTTGTTGTAGATGCTGGAGATTCTCAAACATTGAAAGCTGGACAAATAGTTACTGCACGTAAACTTAGAGATGAAAATTCATCACTAAAACGTCGCGACTTAGCTCTTGTGGAAGTTAGAGACGCTATTCCTGCTACCGCTAATCAGATACTTCAAGGTATTACTCGCGCTGCATTGCAGACAGGTAGCTTTATGTCGGCTGCATCTTTCCAAGAAACAACTAAAGTATTGAACGAAGCAGCTATTAATGGTAAAGTTGATAGACTTGAAGGAATGAAAGAAAACGTTATTTGTGGTCATTTAATTCCTGCTGGTACAGGTTTGAAAGAGTACGATAAAATAATAGTAGGAAGCAAAGCTGAATACGAACAAGCTAAGTTAGCTTCTGGTCGTTCAAGAACATTTGATGAGTTGTTAGATGTAGAAGATTAAAGAATATTAATTTCAGTAAATAAGAACTCCTAAAAATAGGTATATTGTAGGCATAAGTGTAACTTTGCAGGCAATATGCCTATTTTTTTTAATAATTATCATAATATATATGTCTAAAGTAATAAAAAGTAAAGCATTGCTTTACCATTCTCAAGGAAAACCAGGGAAAATAGAAGTAATTCCCACTAAACCTTATAGTACACAATCAGATTTAGCATTGGCTTACTCGCCAGGAGTAGCTGAGCCTTGTTTAGAAATTGAAAAAAATCCTGAAGCAGCTTATGATTATACAGCAAAAGGTAATTTAGTTGCTGTTATCTCTAATGGTACTGCGGTTTTAGGATTAGGAGATATAGGTACTCTCGCTGGTAAACCTGTAATGGAAGGTAAGGGTCTCCTTTTCAAAATATTCTCAGGAATTGATGTCTTCGATATAGAGGTAAACGAAAAAAATGTAGATAAGTTTGTTGAAGCAGTTAAAGCTATTGCTCCTACTTTTGGAGGAATTAATTTAGAAGATATTAAGGCTCCTGAATGTTTTGAAATAGAAAGACGATTGAAAGAAGAACTTGATATTCCTGTTATGCACGACGACCAACACGGTACTGCTATTATTTCGGCTGCTGGATTGTTGAATGCCTTAGATGTTGCAGGGAAAAAGATTGACGAAATTAAAATCGTTGTAAATGGAGCAGGGGCTTCGGCAACTTCTTGTACTCGTTTATATATGGCACTCGGAGCAAAGAGAGAAAATATAGTTATGTGTGATAGTAAGGGTGTTATATCTGTTAGAAGAGAAAACCTAACGGAGTCAAAGGCATTCTTTGCTACAACACGTGAAATTGAAACTCTTGAAGAAGCTCTTGTTGGTGCAGATATGTTTTTAGGACTTTCAGTAGCTGATGTACTTACTACTGAAATGGTTCAGAGTATGGCTAACAATCCTATAGTGTTTGCGTTAGCTAATCCTAATCCTGAAATATCGTATGACAAGGCAATGGCGTCTCGTCCTGATTTAATTTTAGCAACAGGTCGTTCCGATTATCCTAATCAAGTAAATAATGTGTTGGGATTTCCTTATATATTCAGAGGAGCTTTAGATACAAGAGCTACCGAAATTAACGAAGAGATGAAGTTGGCGGCAGTTAAAGCTATTGCGGCATTAGCTAAAGAGCCAGTTCCTGATGTAGTAAATACCGCTTGCGGATTAAAAACATTATCTTTCGGTAAAGATTATATTATTCCTAAACCAATGGATCCTCGTTTGTTAACTTGGGTGTCGTCGGCAGTTGCGAAGGCTGCAATTGAATCTAAAGTTGCAAGAAGAGTAATCACTGATTGGGATAAGTATGCAGATGATTTACGCGATATGATGGGTTACGACAATAAGCTTATTCGCGAATTTACCGATATGGCAACAAAAGACCCTAAAAGAGTTGTGTTTGCTGAAGGTAATCACGAAAATATGCTTAAAGCAGCAGCGCAGGTTAGAGATGAAGGAATAGCTTATCCTATATTATTAGGTAATGATGAAAGAATTGAAAAACTTGCAGCTGAACATAATATCGACTTAAACGGAATAGAGATTGTAAATCTTCGTCACGACAATGAAGCTGAACGACGTAATCGTTATGCCGAAATATTTACGGCTAAGAGAGCCAGAGAAGGAGCAACGCTCGACGAAGCTAAAGATAAAATGTTTGAGCGAAACTACTTTGGTATGATGATGGTTGAAACAGGAGATGCAGATGCGTTTATCACTGGTGTTTATACCAAATATTCAAATACAATTAAAGTAGCGAAAGAAGTGATAGGCATAAAAGAAGGTTATAAAACTTTCGGAACAATGCACATATTCACAAGTAAAAAAGGAATCTTCTTCTTGTCTGATACTCTGATTAATCGTCATCCTTCAACAGAGAATGTAATTGACATTGCTCGTCTTACTGCCGATAAAGTTAATTTCTTTACGCATAAACCTAAGATGGCTGTTATTTCTTATTCTAATTTTGGCGCAGAAACAGAGGGAAGTCCTGCAAGTATGCACGAAGTGGTTAGGGTAATGCACGAACAATATCCAGATTTAATTATTGATGGAGAGATGCAGGTGAACTTCGCCTTGAATAGAGAGCTTAGAGATGCTAAATATTCGTTCAGTAAATTAGCCGGAGAAGATGTGAATACACTTATATTCCCTAATCTTAGTTCTGCGAATATCGCACAAAAGCTATTGCAAGAGATGGCAGGCGGAGATATGATTGGTCCTATTCAGATGGGATTGAACAAACCTATCCATTTTACAGATATAGAAAGTTCGGTACGCGATATAGTTAATATAGCAACCGTTGCTGTTATTGATGCTATTGTAGCAGAACAAAACGCAAAACAAAAACGTAAGTAGAATATGGAATCAACTTTCGCTCCTTTCGGACGACCTTTGTACGTTATGCTTAAGCCTATAGGACCTCTATGTAACTTAAGGTGTAAGTATTGTTATTATCTGGGTAAGAAAGAGTTATACCCAGATGAAAAAAGGTTTCAAATGAGCGACGAGTTGTTGGAGAAGTTTACAAAACAGTACCTCGAATCGCAAACAATGATGGAGGTACTGTTTACTTGGCACGGTGGCGAAACTCTTATGCGCGATATATCTTTCTACAAAAAAGCTTTGATGTATCAACGTAAATATGGAGGAGGTCGCCCAATCTCTAATTGTTTGCAAACCAATGGCACTTTACTTAACGATGAATGGTGTCGATTCTTCAAAGAAAACAATTTCCTTATAGGAATATCAGTTGATGGGCCGCAACGATTTCACGACCATTATAGAACAACCGTAGACGGCAGACCAAGCTTTGCTCAAGTAATGCGAGGTATAGAGCTTCTCAAAAAACATAATGTAGACTTTAATATAATGGGAGTGGTGAATGATTACAATGCTGATTATCCGCTCGAATTTTATAACTTCTTCAAAAGTATAGATTGTCATTATATTCAGTTTTCTCCTATTGTGGAAAGAATGGATGATGGTAGTTTTGCCCCTTGGAATGTTTCTGCAGATAAATGGGGAGACTTCCTTATTGCTATTTTCGACGAATGGGTAAGAAAAGATGTGGGCAATTATTTTATACAATACTTTGACTCAACTTTGGCTAACTGGGTAGGAGTGGAGCCAGGCACTTGTATTTTAGCCCCAACTTGCGGTCACGCTGGAGTTATGGAATATAACGGAGATATATATGCGTGCGATCATTTGGTTTATCCCGAATATAAAAGGGGAAACATAAACACTCAAACGCTTACCGAAATGATGTACTCTCAAAAACAAACAAGTTTCGGACAAAGTAAGGCGAGTAATCTTCCCTCTCTTTGTAAATCGTGCAAATTTCTTTTTGCGTGTAACGGCGAATGTCCTAAGAATAGAATTATATCTACCAAGCAAGGCGAACCAAACTTAAATTATCTTTGCGAAGGATACTATAAGTTTTTCGAACACGTAGCTCCGTATATGGAATTTATGAAGAATGAATTAAATAATGAGCGATCGCCAGCTAATATAATGAATTGTTTTTGACCTCGAACGACTTTCATCTCTCTAAACTTTAACCACATTTCACTATCTTTAACCATCTGAGGATTTACTCAAACTGTATGTTCAGGGCAATATAAAGCCTTTTTTAGAAAACTCAGTGTGTCGTAAAAATAACGTACTGTGTTTTTATAAAAACTCAAAGAGTTTTACCTTTAAACTCACTGAGGTTTTCTTGTGATATACAACAAAAAAGTCGCTAAGGAATTGTCCTTTAGCGACTTTTTACTTTTTGCTCAAGCAAAGGTACTAAATAAAAAGACCTTTGTCAAGTGTTAATTAACGTTTGTTTAGGAATGGATTGCGAGTCCGTAACTTAATTATTTAACAATCTCTTTCTTTACAACTACACTTCCATTGCTCATATATTTCTTTACAATATAAACACCTTGCGATGGGGCAGTTACTAAGCGTGTGCCTATCAGGTTGTAGTATTCAACTGAAATAATATTTGCATCAGAGTCAATAGAGTTGATAGCCGTATTTGTATTGATGAAATTTCCATTGTTTTCCGAAAGCATTTCTTCTTCTGCATCGTACGCTGTAAGTGAGTAGAAGTAGGTTTCGTTATCTTTCAAATCAGAAATTGAACAAGATAGCGTATTGCTGTCGGAACGCAATATATTGCCCGAAGCATCTAAGGTGAAACGAGCTACTTCTTGTGTGTGCGCGGCATCTGAATAAATAATTAATGTGTACGAATGGGCATCATCTATAACTGTCCAAGAGATAACTATAGACCCTTCTGATTCTTTTTTGACTTGTACATTCTCTTCTTTAATAGAGAAATTGGAGAAAAATAAATAAGTCTCGTAATTGTCTTGTTGCCAGCCCTCTTTGCAACCAACAGCTCCTTCGCGACAATAAAAGTAACTAAATTCTCTAAAAATATCCACTTTAGGACTTGAGCTATATTTCTCTATTTCATATTTACTTTCTTTATAAACAGGCAGGTTAGGGTCTGCATTGGGGTCACTTCCGCCCAGATGCTCAGAGTTGTATAAAGCACTAATTTTTAATTCGTAGTAGTCTCTACTTGAATTTGGACTTTGTAGAAAGAAACCAGGATAAAGACTTACATATTTATCGGTGTCATGAAATTTGTTATCATTACTGTTGAGTTCCATTTTTATTTTTGTTATTTCTGTATAGTTTCCCTTAAAGGCATGTTTATACGTTGTTCTTCTGCCTTCATTCCATTGTTCCTTTTCAGAATCCCAATACCAATATTGGGTTTTGCTGGCTATGCTTTTATCGGAATTCCATGTATATTCGTATCTATACTTTGGAGAAAAGATATATTCATCTTCATCGCTATTGTAATTATAACCTAATTCGAAAATAGTATATGAAGAAAGATTGCCCTTTTCGTCGTATGTCCATTCAAGTTTATTTCCTTCACGCCATTGGTTGTCGTCTTCGTCATAATATTCATAACGAGTAAGAAGTGTATATTTCCCATTCACCATTTCTATTATTACTTTTATTCTGTCGGTTTCGGTATATTTTCCAGTGCTTCTATTGTAATTGTAAGTAACATAGAATAGTTCATCTCCAACTCGTTTTACTTCTCTTTTTTCAACAATATCCCAAGTGCGTGTTGGTTTGCGGTAATTATATCCAAGTCTATATAAAGGAAATCCTGTTGCGTCGTAAAAATATTCGTATTTAGCACAACCATAGTTATTATTCTCGTCTTCAGGTGTTCTATAGTAATCGAGTTTTTCATAATACTCAATGGTTCCGTATTTCTCCATATAATCGTATTCATCCCAATAGTAATCTCTATCCTCTTCTCCAACCCAATCATTAAGGTCGTCGTCCCAAGTATATGATATTGATAGCGTTTTATTTCCAAATTCATTCCAAGCCAATTCTATTTTTCTTTCTCTACCAGCCCAATTATTGCTATCTGAATCCTTGTAATACTCAGCATACAGAGTTGGATTTCCATTGTCATCATACGCCATTTCAATTTTGTTGCTGTAACTTCCATAATCCTTGATTGATGAAATTAGGTTTCCTCGAGAGTCGTATGTATAATATGTACTCTCTTCAATTTTGCCGTCTTCAACACTATATAGCTTCAGGCTGTCTAATAAGCAAACTGTTTTTGTAGTTTGTTGAGCACCAAGAGAAAAAGTTATTCCCAAGAATAAACCAATAGTTAATAAAATTTGTTTGTTCATTTCTGTGTAGTATTATAAATTTCTTCCCAGTCTCAAAGAAGATTTTAAAATAAAGAAAGCGTGAGAACTGCTAACTTACTTCATCTGACGGGCTCTGGTAAGACCTAGAACTAAAACAAGCAACGAACTCTCACGCCGTATAACGCCGCAAAAGCAGTCAACTTATTCTCGTTCTTTTAGTTTACCAGACTTTGTCAGAGAGAATTAGTTAAACACTTTCGTGATTAATATTATATGTCATCTTTTCATGACTTTGCAAATATAGATATTTATTATCGTTTTAGTTTCATTTTAAGCTCTTAAATCTTGTATTGTAAGCAATTATTTATGAAATAAACAATTCAAATTTACTAATAAGATGAAAATCTGTCAACTACAGGGATTAACATCTTTTTGTCTTAGTATAAGCACCTTGTCGTTGTAAGTAGAGAAGCGAGCAGCTTCTTAGTAGAGACCCCTCTTCGCTCTTATAAGATACCCCTCGTCGTTGTTACTAGATAGGCGAGGTGTTTCTTAGTAGAGACCCGATGCAGCTCTTAGTAGAACCGCCTAATCTCTCTTAGTAGAACCACCCCGTCGTTCTTAGTAGAGACACCTCGCCTATCTACTAAGAGAGGGAAGGGGTCTCTTAGTAGAGAGACGACCCTAAGTGAAGCTTTGCATTTTCAGGAGAAAAAGAAAGCTATTTTAGACCTTTATCTGGTGTTAATTAACGTTTGTTTGCTATTGTTATTCGAAACGAATAGAAACATACCATTCTGCATCGAAAATTAAAGTTGCCTGAAAGTATTTGCTGTAGAAATCCACACATTCTTTTATCTTATTGGTGTGGAAAGTAATTGTGAGGTCGTTGAATTTCATATCTATACATTTATAGAAACAAACAGTTCCGAAACGAGTGTTTCGGAACTGCAAATATAGAGAATCCTTTTGAAACGGAAAAATATTTTGCTTTGTTTGTCGCACGTATGCCTCTAAAGCTCCTAAAAGCAAAAAGATAAAGCTAATTTCTTAACTTTCTCTTTTTTGGGTGCCACCAGGAATCGTCTTTTTTGTCTAAGAGGCTGTATTTCTTGCAGATATGTTTTCGAAAAAGAAGTAATCTCCCGCTATTGCTCCACCAAATTTTTGCACTACTTTGCGGCGAAATTCTACACATCACATTTCCTATTACAAATATACGAGGAATCGTTATAAATTGGAAATCTAAACGATTCTTTTATACTCTTATTTAAAGTTTCATATCGGCAAGCCTATTCCGTCTTGTTTGATAGAGCATGCGATATTGTCTTTTGATTTTTTCAGATAAAAAAGAGTTATCTATCAGTTCATCTATTAAGAGCTGTTTAGTTATAAAAGTGGCCAACTCTTTATCTACCACTTTTTCAGGCAATCCTATTTGCAATCCAAATTGTCTAAAAGTTTCCCCATTGGCTTTTCCTCCTTTGAAATATTCAGGTTTATCATCTTTAAATAATCCTTTATCCAAAGCAAAATCAGTGTCATCAACATGAATTCTTGTATTTAACAAATCGTATGCGGGAGTAAGACGAAAATCATTTTCTCCCACATCCATGACTGAAAAGTTTTTCAAATGGGCATCCCCATTCGAAAAGAGAAAATTGAACAGAATCAGACGATAAAACTTCAACATTTCAACTTGCCAAGCAGGTAGATACTTTTTTATTAGTTCCGCAACCTCTTCGTAACTATAATCATACTTGAAATTAACCCCGGCATTATCAGAGGTAACCCCTGCTAATGAAGCAAAATCTTCTACTCTATACTTACTACCATCGGAAGCAATATCAAATCGTTTTGTTATGTATGCGATTTCCTCGGTTTGAAAAAAGGATAAACCATTAGCTGCTGTTTCTATTTTGAAAACCTGTTCTGCTATTTGCATTGTGAGGTTTTCATTTGCAGCACATTCCAGTGGATTTTTTATTTCTACAGGTTTGGGCTTTAGTATATATGTCCCTTGCTCTCCTTCGGGGGTTAAATTTAACTCTCCATCCTTGACAACCATTGAGTATTTGCTTTGAACTCCTGATATAGAAATCCGTTTTTTGTTATCCATAAAGAGTTTTGCATCATCTTCATTTTTTTCTATTGATTCATAAGGAAGTATATGGGATACTTTTTGTTTATCAAAAACTCTTTTCAATGCTGCCGGACTATATGTGTTATATCCAGCAACTAATGTCGAAGGGCAATTTTTTATTTCTTTCATTTGGAAACGGGTTTAACGGTTATAGCTCCTGTTGTATCATTTTGCGCTGTAGCTAATAGAATCCCAAAATGATCTTTTTCGTCAATGCGTAGTAATCTTGCTTGAGTAATTCTATTACTTCCTTCCGACAACATATTAAAAAAGAATGGAAACAAACAATCAGAATGATATTCTTGTTGACTTTTGGGCAAGGTCAGACTAATAGCAGGTTTTATCTGATTATTAAAATAATCATCGTTATATCTGAATAGGTATTTCCTTTCAGAAGTTTCGGTTAATTCTCCGGCTAATATGCCATTCAGGTATATATTTGCTTTTCTCATTATTTATATTTTATAATTTGCTGGACTTGATTTTTATATCTATTTCTAATCCAAGCGTATTCAAGATATTCATAACAACCTTTAATGAAGGGTTTGCTTCACCTCGTTCTATCTTCGTAAGTGTATTTATTCCTACTCCGGCTAAAGCGGCAAGTTCTCTTTGTGTAATGGAAAGAGCTTTCCGACGTTCCTTGATAGTATTTCCTAATTCTTCCATAATCACAATATAATGGGATTTGAGGACAAATGTAAGACTAAAATTTGAATGTAGCAATAGAAATCACAGTATAATGGGATTTTTTGGCTGGTGAGCCGTGATCCCACGTATGCATCTAAAGCTCCTAAAAACAAAAAGAGAAAGCTAATTTCTTAACTTTCTCTTTTTTGTGGTGCCACCAGGAATCGAACCGGGGACACAAGGATTTTCAGTCCTTTGCTCTACCAACTGAGCTATGGCACCTTGCCGTTTGCGATTGCAAAGGTAAGCAATATGTTTTAATATCCAAATAAAAAACAGAAAAATATTGACATTTCTTCGTTTTTTTATTGATTGTCTTCTGTAGCCTCCCAGCCTTGAGCAGTTAAAGGCACTTGTGTTTGGTCGCGAGCAACAAGATTAGCCCCACTTTCAGCGTCTACAATATGACCTATAAGGTGAATTCCGTCTATCATACTTATTGCGTCGTGCATACTTAGAGGCACGGTGAATAACAATTCATAATCATCGCCACCATTAAGAGCAACGGTAGAAACATTCATATTGAATTGTTCAGCCATCATCGCTGTTTGATAGTCGATAGGAAGACGGTCTTCGTAAACAATACAGCCAACATTACTTTGTTTGCATATATGTAATAACTCCGAAGCTAAACCATCAGTAATGTCAATCATTGAAGTAGGTTGAATGTTGTTTTTGTTTAATGCTTCTACAATATCTTTTCTTGCTTCTGGGCGAAGTTGTCTTTCTAACAGATATTCCTTACCAGCAAAGTCAGGAGTGAAATCTTTTTCACCTTCGTGTATAGTCTTCTCTCTTTCTAATAGCTGAAGACCCATATAAGCCGAACCTAAGTCGCCCGACACACATATAAGGTCGGTATTCTTAGAGGTGTTTCTATATACTATTTTATTTTTATCGGCTTCGCCTATACAAGTTACGGCTATGGTTAGTCCAGTCAACGATGAAGTTGTGTCTACGCTTATAATGTCAGCTCCATACCGTTCGCAAGCATACTCAATACCCATTTGTAGTTCCTCGATATCTTCTACCGCAAAACGTTTAGATATTCCGAGTGATACGGTTAGCTGTTTAGGCAGTCCGTTCATTGCATAGATATTTGAGAAAGCTGTTATTGCAGCTTTATAACCTAATAGTCTTAGGGCAACGTAAGTTAAATCGAAATGAATACCCTCTAAAAGTAAGTTATTACTAACTAATACTTGTTTGTTTTTATAATCTAACACAGCAGCATCGTCTCCTATCCCTTTTACGGTAGATTGGTTTGATGTTTTGATATTCTCTGTAAGGCGTTCTATAAACTTAAACTCGCCTAATGATGATATTTCTGTTCTCATAATTGTTCAATAATTTCTTTCATTATGAAAGTCATTTTAGGCTGAGCTAAATTAGCAGCCTTCATAACTTCTTCGTGACTAACCTCTAATATTTTACCATAAACACCTAAGTCGGTGATAATAGAGAAGGCCAATACTTTCATTCCTGCGTGTCGGGCAACAATAACTTCGGGTACAGTAGACATTCCAACGGCATCTCCGCCGATAATACTAAAGTAACGGTATTCGGCAGGAGTTTCAAATGTTGGTCCTTGTGTGCCTACATACACTCCGAGCTGAAGTTTGATATTATGCTTGTCGGCTATTGAGGTAGCTAAAGCCATTAACTCTTTATTGTATGGTTCCGACATATCAGGGAAGCGAGTTCCCAGTTCTTTGTAATTCTTTCCGCGCAAAGGATGTTCTGGAAATAGGTTGATATGGTCTTCTATAAGCATAATATCTCCAACCTTAAAGGAGTTGTTCATTCCTCCTGCTGCATTAGATACAAAAAGATATTCAAATCCCAAAAGCTGCATAACTCTAACGGGTAGAGTTACTTGGTGCATATCGTATCCTTCGTAGTAATGAAACCTGCCTTGCATAGCAAGAATGTTTTTGCCACCAAGCTTACCTATTATAAGTTTACCACTATGTCCTTCAACTGTCGACACAGGAAAGTTAGGAATAGTATCGTAGGGTATTTCTTTTGTTATATCTATATTGTTTACTAATTCTCCCAGACCAGTTCCAAGTATAATGCCTATTTTTGTATCTTCAGGGATAAACGGTCTAAGCCATAATGCGGTTTCTTGCAAAATTTTTAACATGTGACTCTATTTTTTGTTTAAATAAATCTTCTTGTTCTAAAAGGAATATAACTTCTATGGGAAGGTAAAAGAAATATTGTTTTAGTTCGTTTGGTATGCGAGCATCGTTTATTAGTCGTGCTGCATCTTTTTCTGTTGTTACAATAATCTTTTTATCGTTAGTTATATCTTCGAAAGTTTTAATTATATGTTTTATGTCTTTGTTTGAAAACTGATGATGATCGGGATAATCTAATAGTTTAGTATCTTTTGAGTACTGTTCTAAGTGTTCCATCAAAATTTCGGGTTTAGCTATTCCTGTAACTACAAGGAACGAGAAATCGTTTTTAGCTAAATATTCCAAACATTCTTTCTTTATGTTTGTGTTTTGTTCGAATACGGGGTGTAGACTTCTATACTTAAAAGAAGAAAAAAATAAATCTTGATAAGGGTATAGCCCCATATTATTAGATACCAATCTGTAGTCGATAGGTTTTAGAGAGTTCGGACATTTAGTGCAAATAACTATGTCGGCTCTTGAACTACCATATCTTGGTTCTCTCAACAAACCAGAAGGCAGAAGTTTGTCTTCATAAAACGGACGATTGAAATCGGTAAGCAAGATAGATAAAGATGGCTTTACATATCTATGTTGAAATGCATCATCTAATATAATAACCTCAGGTTTTTCTGTTTCTGGAAGTTCGAGAAGTTTTTTTATTCCTCTTCTACGATTGCTATCAACAGCAACAATAATGCTAGGAAACTTTTTGTGTATCTGAAAAGATTCGTCTCCTATAGTTTTAGCAGTCGATAATTCGTTTGCAATTAAAAAACCTTTAGTTTTACGTTTGTACCCCCTGCTAAGCACAGCTACTTTGTATCTATTAATTAGCAAGTTTACAATATATTCGGTATGAGGAGTTTTTCCAGTTCCTCCGACGCTTAAGTTTCCAATAGAGATTACGGGTATAGGAAATTCTTCAGAAGATAGTATTCCCCAGTCGAATAATTGATTTCTAAAAGATACGCCTATCTCGTATAACCAAGATAGAGGTAGTAAAGAATCATATATTTTTATTTTTTTGTCGACTTGGGAAATACTATTCATAAATACAAGTTTTTAGTTTACACCTGTCATTATTATTTCTGTTAAATTGCCTGAATTATATAATTGTTCGGCAATTTTACGAATGTCGTCTGATGTTATTTCGTTTACAACCTTTACGAAATCAGAATAACCATTGTGTCCAAGTTTGTAATACGCAGTTATTGTTGAGCTCCAATATCCATTCTGTTCTAAGTTTTCTTTATGTTTCTTTAGCGTGTACTCTTTTACCTTATTTAAGTCTTCAGCACGAGGGCCATTATCTACAACATTCTTAAACTCTGAATGTACTTTTTTGTTCAAATACTCTACTTTGTCGGGTTGAGTTTCAAAATATATTTGGAAAAGAGTGTTACCTGCAGGTAATTCTCTAATACTAGCACTAGCATTAACTCCATAAGTACCTCCTTCGTCTTCTCTTATCTTTTCGGTAAACACGATGTTCATAACCTGAGTAAACAGACTTACGGTTAATTTGTTTTTAATGTTATTGTCAAGCGTACACCAATACAAATCAAATGCAGCAGCCTTTACGTTTTCCATTTTTTGTTCGAAATGATTAGTATTAATACCAGGAGTATTTCCTACTACGATTTCTTCTGGTTGTTCATTTCGATATAATGCAGGTAACGCACCTAAGTACTGAGCTATAAGTTCTTTTGAAGTTTCAGGATCGATATTTCCTGTAAATACAAAAGTAAAATCACTTGCGTCGGCATATCTTTCTGTGCGCCACTTCATAATTAAATCATAATTGGCATTATCAACATCATTGGTTCTCAAACGAGCACTACGAAGTTTGTTATTATGAACCATATGTGTTATGGTGTCATTAATTGCTATTTCAGGGTTAGCCTCTTGTTGTTCTAATTGAGATTTTAATCTGCCTAATAGAGATTTACAAGCATCTTCGTCTTTTCGAGGAGCGGTAAAGTTAAGATAGATTAACTGAAGCATAGTTTCGAAGTCTTTAACAGATGAAGAACCATTTAAACCTTCAAATTGAGGTTCGATATAAGTGCTAACTCCTGCTTTTTTGCCAGCTAATACTTTTGATAGTTGAGTGCTGCTGAAATTGCCTAAGCCTCCAACGTTTGAAAGATAACCGTATAACTTAATATTTGATATTTCAGTTTCTGGGAATAGAGAATTACCTCCTTTGCTGAAAGCAGTCATTAGTATTTGATCGTCTTTCCAAGTTGTAGGTTTAATAACAACTTTTACACCATTAGATAAAGTATAGTTGGTTGTGCCAAATATAGGTTCGGTAGATGTTTCTTTTATAGAGCCACCTTTAGGTAATTCCGATAATAAGGGTTCGTTGTTGTCTGTGTCTTCAATAGGTTGTATGTCTTCGTTCTTTGCTTGATTAAACCAGTTCAACAAATCTTCTTTAGTTGGAAGTTCTTCTCCCTCTTTTTCGGCAGCCATTAATGCTATAACTATATTTTCTTCACCTATAAAATCTTGGATTTGTTTGTTTATAAATTCCAAAGGCACTTCCTCAGCTAATTTCTTTGCAATATTATACTCAACTTCTATGCCCGGAATATAAGATCTGCGGATAAAATGATCTACATATTCAGTTACATAAGCACTGTTTGTTGTTTTCTCTCTTTCTTTGTAAGCACTTTCATACTGAGTTATAAGATTGGCCTTAGCTCTTGCGTATTCAGATTCAGTAAATCCGTATCTGTTTACCCTTTCAATTTCTCTGCTAAGAGTTTTCATACCAGTCTCAACATCGTTGTTTTTGATAGAGCTGAATCCCATAAGAGCATCTTTAGTTAATGAGCCGAAAAATGGAGAAGAAGAAAGTCCCCCACTAACCATAGGAGGATTAGCTTGCTGCATTATTTCGCTGAAACGTTCTCTCATAATTAGAGCTGCAATGTTTCTGCTGTAATTATAGAAAGCACTGATAGTAGTATTTCTCAGTTCAAAAGGAAGAGCATCGTATTTGAAGAATGTATACAACATAGTTCCAGTAGCTTCTTTGTCGCTTACTATACCAACTAAAGGTTCTTTATTGTCTTCGATAGTAGCATATTCTCTTTTAGCAGGATTAACAGGAGTTGGTATGTCTGCGAAAAGAGTTTTAATTTTACTTTCTATGTCGTCAACATTTATGTCTCCAACAATAATTATAGCTTGCAAATCGGGGCGATACCATTTTTTGTAAAAAGCGCGCAAAGTTTCTGGTTTGAAGTTCATAATAACTTCTTCAGTTCCTATTACATCTCGTTTGGCATAAATGTTACCGGGCATAATCTGATTAAATAATTTATTTCTCATTCTCCAGTTAGCACCACCATAACCACGCATTTCTTCACGAATTACTCCACGTTCTTTGTCGATCTCTTCTTCTGTTAAAGATAGAGAACCCGACCAGTCGTGCAATATTAATAAACAACTATCAATAGCACCAGGAGTATGCACAGGTATATTACCTATCATATAAACTGTTTCGTCGGAGCCTGTGTAAGCATTTAAGTTTCTACCGAACGATAGTCCTATTGTTTCGGCATAGTCTACAGCTCTATTACCTGGGAAGTTAGTGCTTCCATTAAAAGCCATATGTTCAAGAAAGTGAGCTAATCCGTTTTGATTATCTTCTTCCAGAGTAGCACCAACTCTGTGTGCTATATAAAAATCGGCTCTATCTTTAGGATATTCGTTGTGGCGAATATAATAAGTTAAGCCATTTTCTAACTTCCCTAATCTTAGTTTAGGGTCGATAGGAAGTTGTTCAATAGATTGAGCTTGCGTTGTTAGTACTAATAGTGCCAAACAAAGTGATGATAAGATCTTTTTCATTAATGAATTATTTAAGTTATTATTTAGTAAATGTAAGTAGATATAACTGCTTGTCTGCAATCGTAGTTTTGCCAAGCGTTAGATATTCTTTTTTGTTCTAATATTTCTTTGCCTACTATGTTTTTATAGATGTTTGTGTGTATGCCTTCTAAAGTTTCATCTAATGTTAAAGAAAAGAACCCCTTAGTTGTAGGATATTCTTTAGTATAATAATTATTTAAGTCTGCAATTCGTGCCGCTTCTTCAATTGCATCGTCAATGTTTCCAAGATAATCAATTAAGCCAATGTCAAGAGCTTGGTTTCCAGTCCATACTCTTCCTTGTCCTATGGCGTCAACTTCTTCCTTTTTCATATTTCTTCCTTCGGCACAGCGACTCAGAAATTGGTCGTAACCTCTTTCTACATAAGCTTGCATCATTAAACTTTCTTCTTCGTTTAGAGGACGAGCAGGCATTAAGCCTATGCCGAGCAAGGGAATCGACAAAACATCATTACCAAAGTTTGAGTGTTTATTAGTAGATACGCTACCGTGAGTTGCTCCCATCTTTTTCGCTAACTGTGCTCCATTAGGTATTAATCCAAATATTCCTATCGAACCAGTTAGTGTGTTTGGCTCTGCAAATATCTTATTCGCCATACAAGAAATATAATAACCGCCCGAAGCTGCATAGTCGCCCATAGATACAACAATAGGTTTTTCTTTGCTTAATTCTTTTACAGCGTTACATATTTGTTCGGAAGCATAAGCACTGCCACCAGGCGAATTAACTCTAAGAACAACAGCCTTTACATCATCATCGTTTTTTAAGTTGTTCAACTCTTTAACGTATCTCTTTGCTGTAATGTTCGGTTCGTTATATATCGAAGCCATTTCGTCGGATATTATATTTCCTTCTGCATATAGGATTGCTATTTCGTTACCTCCTTTTTTGTGACTGTAGTCTGGCACTGACTTCATATTCTTAACGTTAGGATATTTAATCTTATCTTTTTTGTCTAAGCCAATCAAAGCTTTTATATATCCATCTATTCCATAAGTTAAACCGTCTACGAGATTGTAATTGAGAATTTGTTGAGAAGGAGCAAATGTAAGACATTCATCTGCATATTTATTTAAGTCTTCTACGGGTATGTTTCTGTTTATAGAAATATCGGTTAATAATGTTTGCCAAATATCATTGAGATAAGAAGTAACTTGTTGTTTGTTGGCTTCGCTCATCTTATTATCAATGAAAGGTTCTACTGCCGATTTGAAAGTCCCAACTTTGAATACTTGCATTTCCATTCCCCAGTTTTCGAATACTTTTTTGTTGAACTGAATAGAAGTAGACAATCCTCTAAAATCGAAAATACCATCGGGATTCATATAAATCTCGTCGGCAACAGAAGCAATGTAATACGACCGATGATTAAAGTTATCTCCGTAAGCAATAACAAATTTTCCGCTTTCTTTGAAGTCAATAAGAGCTTTCCTTATAGGCTGAATAGTTGCATAGCCAGTAATCATTTGTCCAGCGTGAATGTATATTCCCACTATATTATTATTGTGTTTTGCTTTTTCTATAGCAGAAAGAATGTCATTAAGTCCGTGCACTGGAGCGTTATTGCCGCTAATTAAGAAATCGAAAGGCGAAGAATTTTCTCTTTCTGTTATGATTCCGTTTAGATTTAATTTAAGTACTGAGTTTCTTTGTAAGTTAAAAGCAGGCTCGTTACCCAAAGAGAAAAGTACGCCGAGCATAAAGATAAAAGAAAAGAAAGTTAATATCATACCCGCGATGAACACTCCCAATGTAGAGGCAATCATCATTTTAAAGAAGTTCTGCATATTATTCATTTAAACTTTTGTAGCTACAAAGCTAATAAATTCTATTAACATCAAGGAGTTTTATATAAAATAGTTTTATGCAGAACCTCTTTGGTGGCTTATTTAACGGCTTCTACAGTATATCCTTTTAATTTTAGCTGATTTAACAATCCTTTTTCGCCAGCTAAATGCGCAGCACCTACTGCAATAAACGTAGATTCGTACTTTATAAGTTCGGGTATTTCTTGCATCCAAATGTTATTTCTCTCAATTATAAGAAACTCATTTAGTTGCTCAACAAAAGCTTCGTCATACTTTTCTTTCATTTCAGCAAAACTATTTTCTTTAATCTCAAGTATTTTGTTTAAGTCTTTTTCTCTATAAGCTTTAGCAAGAGCGTCTGTTTGGTTTTTATTAATAGAGTCTTGGATATGCTCATCTAACTCTTTGATAGTTTTGACCAAATAGTTGGCTGCATCTTGAAGATTGTTGGGTATTTTTCCCTCGAACAATAGAAGTTTGGTTTGTTCTTGTAGTATATCTTCATTGTCTAAACCTACCATAGAGTAATTGTTTTCTCTTGCACGCGACATTAAATATGTATCCATAACTGTTTCGCATTTTTCTCCCGATTTGTCAACGTATTGATTAGCCATATTAGCAGATGCAATAACAAAAGTAAGCATATTGGGATTAAGTTTTAATACAGGAACAGACTCTCCAAAATATTTTCTTCCAACAGAGTCGACAAGGGCAATGTCTTCTTCGCTAAGCAAATCGTTGTATGTAGTGTCTGGAGACAATGGTATTGTACCTAAGGGCTTCATCATAGCCTTTGCAATTTCGGAATTATTGTCGGAAGTTTCTCCAACAAACTGTGTACAAGAATCGAATATCTTGTAGAAGTTGTTGATGCTGTCTAAGAAGTTAGTGCATATTTCAGGACTGCCATGCCAAGTTGCGAATACGTATGAATCTTGTTCTAAACCGTTACCCGATACTTTCCATAAAAGAGACCCTGTTGGGTATTTTTGTGCTGATAAATTGCAACTAAAAAGGATGATTGCAATGATTGATAATAATGTTTTTGTTTTCATATTTATTTTATTAATTAATTGCTGTATTCTAATATATCTCCTGGCTGACAGTCAAGCTCTTTGCATAAAGCTTCTAAAGTAGAAAATCTTATTGCTTTGGCTTTCCCTGTTTTCAAGATTGATAAATTGGCTGGGGTGATATCTACTTTCTCTGAAAGTTCGTTAAGAGAAATTTTTCTTTTCGCCATTATAACGTCCAAGTTTACAATTATTGCCATAATATATTTATATAGTTAAGTCTTGTTCTTCTTTCATAGATAGGGCTATTCTTAAGATTTCGCCAAAAAGGAGAGTTAATAAACCCATTAATAATATATCTAAATATTCAGCCGTTCTAAACACTCCAAAAGTTGTTGAGTTTATGTCGATTCCGCCGTAATGAAAAATATACCTTATTAGAGGTAGTAGAATTATGACTGTTATTAGGAAGTTTATGATAGTAGCATTACCTATTTTTTTGATTGTTTTTACATTGTTAAAATCGAAGATTACATTGTTATGGATAGAGCGCAACAATTTATAATATTGAATAGGAACATAAATGCAAGATATGAAAAATGTTGCTAAATAGGCTATGCACATAAACACAACAGAGGTTATAGTTTTTAAGAGAAACAAGGGTTTCCCATCTTCCGCAGCTTTTAGACTTAGATTTTCTTTAATTCCAAATGTGTCTATTTGTGTTTCATAGCCTCCGTGGTTGCTTGCAAATAAAGAGAATATGGTGTCTCCTACAATAAATACGTACACTGCCGCAAATAAAACACAAATAATTTTCAAACGATTACTCATAATTCTTTTTAATTTTAGATTGTTAATGATTACGAGTGCAAAGATAAGTTATGTTTTTCGATAAAAGCAAATTATTTATCGAAAAACAATAAAAATATTCTGAGAAACAACAATAGAAAGACTTTGTTAGACCAAGTTTTATAGTGAAATATGATTGCTAAAGCGCCTTATTGCTGGGTTGGGATTTATTCTTTTTTTTATAGCGAATAGCCTCTGTTTAGGCGTTTGTCAAATGTTAATTAACTTCTGTTTACATATATGTTTTGGAAGGTAGTGTTTGAGGTACACTCTTCCACAAATGTTTCGTCGTGAGATATTAATATTAAAGTGCCTTTGTAATTCTTGATTGAAGCAATAAGCGTATTTAGACTTTGTATGTCTAAATTGTTAGTGGGTTCGTCTAATACAATAACATCGGGTGCATTGTTGTTTACTTGCAAGCAGCAAAGTAATAGTCGCATTTTTTCTCCTCCACTTAAAGCTGAGTTTTTCTTGTCCCAAGTTCCTTTAGGGAAAAGGAAACGATTAAGTATAATTTTTAGTTCGTGTTCGAGTAGTTGTCTTGAGTTGTATTCTTCCACTTGCTCATAAACCGTTAGATTGTTGTCGATTATTGAATAATCTTGGTCGATGTAAATCGACGAAAAGGAGTTTCGCTTAATAGAGCCAGTCTGTGGTTCGAGTTGGTTGAGTAATAGTTTTATCAAAGTTGTTTTCCCACTTCCATTATCACCGTATACAACCACACGTTCTCCGCTCCGTATTACAAAGTAGAGGCTTTCCTGCCACAAATAATCGTTTGTGTATTTGAAGTTAATGCCTTTTGACTCTATTAATATCTTGCCTTCGTGAAGATTTGTCGATTCTATATTTAACTTCAGATTGTCAGCAATAGAAAGATCGTTCTTGATGTTTTCCAGATTACCTTTAATATCTTCTATTTTGTTGGTGTGAATATCTTTGAGTTTGGCTGAACTTTTCTCAGAAGCCGACTTCAGATTGCCCATAGCAATGCGAGCAACGCCCTTTTTCTCGTTTTGCTTTTCTCCTCTAACTCCGTGTTTCTGTTGTCGTTCTATTGCCTCGCGAGCTGTTTTCTTTGCTTTTCTTAGCTCTTTCTCTTGTTCTGTAAGTTTATTTTGAAGTGCGTTTATTGCTCTTTCCTTCTCCTCTTTATAAAAATCGAAATTACCACCATAGCAAGTTATGCTGTTTTGTTCGAGTTCGTAAGTCGTAGAAAGCAGATTTAACAAAGCTCTGTCGTGACTTATAATTAACAACGTAGCCGAGTTATTGCTTTTAATAAAGTTATGAAGGATTTTACGGCTCGTTTTGTCGAGGTGATTAGTCGGTTCGTCCATTAATATTATAGAAGGCGAATGAATATTTATCCCCGCTAAGAAAACTTTTGTTTTTTCTCCACCGCTCAGATTGTTTAAGGGTAGTGAGAGGTCGATGTTTTTCAACCCCCAGTTGTTCAGAGCGGTAATGGCTCGGTCTTCTATCTCCCAATCGTCATTAAGAATAGAAAAATTTTCTTCCGAAGCATCTCCTTCGAGTATGCTATGCAGGGAGTTTATTTTATTGCTAATACCTAAAGCTTCGGCAATAGTAAGACTGTTATATTGTCCGAAATGTTGAGGTATATAATAAGGAGTGTCCGACAAGATAATTTCTCCTTCTGTTGGTTGTAGGTCGCCAGATAGTATTTTGAATAGAGTGGATTTGCCAACACCGTTGTTTCCAACAAGGGAAGCCTTGCAGCCAGAGTTTATTGAAAAATTTATATTTTGGAATAATACCTCCCTGTTAGGGTGTATGTATGATAGTTGTTTGATTGTAAACGACATAATAAACTGAAAATTGTAAAAAGTATAACATAGCCGAAAAGAGATTCGACTTATTTGATTCGCTTAAGATAGGAGTTTGCGTTCTTATGTTATCTTTTTCTTACATATCAGTTTATTAAATGAATGGAGTTGTGTTTATATTTGAGATACAAAGGTAAATGTTTTGCTTTATATTGAAAAATATTTACCTTTGAAACTCGAAAAAAATAATTATAAAAGTATATTCCTTATGAAAACAATTAGCAAATTATTAACTCTTATTGTGTGTATGTCTTTATTTGTGACTTGTGGTGATGATGATGGTATGACGGCAATACCTAATGGTCCGGCGTTTAAAGTTCATACTCAAACAATAAACCTTGTAGGGATTCCTAATTTTGGATTTTACACTACCGATACTATAAGATTACGCGATATTATAGGTTACGACGCAGCACAGAATTTAACTGATAAAGATTTACAGTACGACAATACTCACCTTTTAATAGAAGGGCTTGAGAATCTGAATCCTTCTGTTGAATTGAATAATATAAAGATAACAGTTAATGGCAAAAATACTTATGAATTAGGGACTGCTGCTGTAGGTTCGGGAGATATTCAATCGGGAGTTCCAAAATCTACAGGAGAAGTAAGAAATATGATGCAGAAGATTTTTAGTTATCTTACTACAGGCAAAAAAGAAGTATATATAAGAGTGGATTATACAACAACAAGTAGTTTCTTAGAAGACGACGATATATCTTTGAATTTAGTATTTAATATGGAATACAAGTGGAACTCTTACACTAAGTAAGAGTTGCCTCTTAACGCGAAAGGTTATAACTAAAACCTATTGTTCCGTAAATGTTATACATTTTATAAGTGATGCCAGTAAAGTCTGAGGCAAACAAAGGGCGAGTGCCCCAACTTAATTGTCCTTTTAAGGCAAATCTCTTATAGAAGTTCCATTCTCCTGCAACTGCAAATCCGTAGTCTATTTCGTTTTGTTCTTTTGAGAAGTTAAAGTTAGCGAAGTCGACTTCGGTTTTTGCTCCTGTAGGGTCATCTTCTCTTATGTACCCTTCGGAAGCAGTTCCCTTAAAACTTGGCTTATGAAGATAGGCTATATACACGCCGAATTGTATCAACCATTCGTCGGATAGTCTGTGAGTCGCCATAACAGGGAGAGTTACGTAAATGTTTTTTATCTCTGTTTTGTTGTTCCCAGTAAAATGTCCAACGTATTTTTCGTACTGCATTTCCATTTCAGTACGCAAGCTTTTAACACGTGCCTCAACGGTAAACCCTTTATAGTCTAAGCCTAACTGAGCGGCAATTCCCCATTTGTTGCTAAGCCACGAAGTAGCCTCTATTCCTACGTGAGGAGCAAATAGTACAGGCTTGAAGCTTTTAATTTCTCTTATTTCTACTGGTAGTGGGATAGGAGCAGAGCCTCCTATGTTGTAGCCTACGTTTACTTTGTATTCGTATTTAGGATAAATATTCTGTGCTGTTGTTAAACCTGATATACAGGTAAAGACAATAGACAGAAATATAGTTAATATCTTTTTCATATATTAATCAATGTCATAAATTAGTTTTATGTCGTCAACGATAAGAGTGCTGCCAGGGCGACCCTCATAGTGTTGTCCTCTATAGCTTGAAGAGAAAACTATACTCATCTTATACTGATTGTTTTTTAATTCATTCCAATCGAAAGGAGTAGAGTATGAGTTGTAATCAAAATCTACTTCAAAATAAGTAAGGTTGTCCATACTTGTAATATTGTCGGTGTTTACTTCTGCGCGGGCAATAATATTTGGAGAAGTAGCAATATTATCTCCATACAAAAACTCATTCTTCGAGTCGGTTTTGAATATAACAGAGTAGATAGAACATTGGTCGCTTTTGTCTTTGTCTCTTGTCCCGTCTTTGTTTATATAGTCTTCACTTCCTACATTGTATTTGAAATATCCGGTTAGCTTTGTAGGTTTACCCTCGTTGAAAGGAACTCCAAAACTTGTAGACCTTAAAGGGTTGGTTAATCCAGTAAGCGCATTAAACCCTCCAAGATATACCGAGCCTGCCAAACACGGAATGTTTTGTATGCCTCCTGCTATTTTACCCGGACCAACAATGGTTCTAAGTTCTACTGCAGAGCCTTTGCCATCTGCTCTTGTGTATTTTCTTACAGGGTAATCTTCTGCTTTCTTTGATGGACTTCGCCATGCTATAGCGGTTCCGTTATTGCTTGAGTACCATCTTAGAGAACCTTCAATGGGGTTTTCGTATTGATAGTTTTTATTGGGTTTTATCCAAGTCTCAAAATCAAAGGCTACAGATAAGAAGCTTTGTATTATAGGATAAGTTTTAGAATATTCTTTGCTCTCAGAAGTTACTTTTATGAAGAAAAGGCTATCGCTGTCGAGTGTAGGGTTTTCTTTTCTAATATAAGATGCACCTTGTGTTACTTCTACTTCAACAGGGAGTTCTCGCAGGTTTACGTCTTCTTTGGGGTATACAATAATATAGTCGGTGTAGTACTGAGGATTATCTCTTAAGCTGTTTTCAGGGAAAGACAAACTGATAATGTCGGCTTCGTGGTTTAGGGCTTCGTCTTTAATGCAAGACGATAAAAAACTTATGGATAATAATAGTAGAGGTAAAATATATCTATTCATTTCTTAAACAATAAGGATGCAAATTTACTATTTCTTTTTAAGAATGTATCTAAAGATGTGGTTAAATGTCTATACAGAAAGAGTCGCTGAAAGTATATTATCAGCGACTCTCTCATTATTATGAAAAGTTAAGAACTTAATCTTCTTTTTGGTCTTCTTCCATTTTAGCTTTTAGGTCAGCTAATTCAGAGATGTCTCCAAGAGTTGTTCTTTCCATTGCTGGTTGTTGAGGCTGTTGAGCAAACTCGTCTTTTTTAGCTTTCTTAGCAGCTTTCTTTTCAGCGTTAGCTTCTTTTTTAGCTTCAGCACGTTGTTCATCTTCGAAAATACGGCTGTGAGAAAGAATAATTCTTTTAGAGTCTTTATTAAATTCAATTACTTTGAAATCTAATTTTTCGTCTAATTGAGCTTGAGCTCCGTCTTCTTTTACTAAGTGTTTAGGAGTAGCAAAACCTTCAACGCCATAAGGAAGAGAAACTACAGCACCTTTATCTAATAGTTCTATGATTGTTCCTTCGTGAACAGAACCAACAGTAAAGATAGTTTCAAAAACGTCCCAAGGGTTTTCTTCTAATTGTTTGTGTCCTAAGCTTAAGCGACGGTTTTCTTTGTCGATTTCTAATACTTGTACTTCGATGTCAGCACCTACAGTAGTAAATTCACTTGGGTGTTTGATTTTCTTAGTCCAAGATAAGTCAGAAATGTGAATTAAACCTTCAACGCCTTCTTCTATTTCAACAAATACACCGAAGTTAGTGAAGTTACGAACTTTAGCAGTGTGTTGAGAAGCAGGAGCATATTTTTCTTCTATATTTTCCCATGGATCAGCTTTCAATTGTTTGATACCAAGAGACATTTTTCTTTCGTCTCTGTCTAAAGTAAGTATTGCAGCTTCCACTTCGTCTCCAACTTTCATAAAGTCTTGAGCGCTTCTTAAGTGTTGAGTCCAGCTCATTTCAGAAACGTGGATAAGACCTTCAACGCCTGGAGCTATTTCGATGAATGCACCATAGTCTGCCATAACAACAACTTTACCTTTTACTACGTCACCAACTTTGTAGTTTTCGTCTAAAGCGTCCCATGGGTGAGGAGTAAGTTGTTTCAAGCCAAGAGCAATTCTCTTTTTGTCGTTATCAAAGTCAAGGATAACAACGCTGATTTTCTCGTCTAAAGTAACAACTTCTTCAGGGTGAGAAACGCGTCCCCAGCTTAAGTCTGTGATATGGATAAGTCCGTCTACGCCGCCAAGGTCGATGAATACACCGTAAGAAGTGATGTTCTTAACGATACCTTCAAGGATTTGACCTTTTTCAAGACCAGAAATAATTTCTTTCTTTTGTTGTTCAAGTTCTGCTTCGATAAGAGCTTTGTGAGATACAACAACGTTTTTGAACTCTTGGTTGATCTTAACCACTTTGAATTCCATTGTTTTATCAACAAATACATCGTAATCGCGAATAGGTTTAACGTCGATTTGAGAACCTGGTAAGAATGCTTCGATACCAAATACGTCTACAATCATACCGCCCTTAGTGCGACATTTAACGTAACCTTTAATGATTTCTTCGTTTTCAAGAGCAGCATTAACTCTATCCCAAGAACGTGAAGCACGTGCTTTTTTGTGAGAAAGGATTAATTGTCCTTTGCTGTCTTCTTGGCTTTCAATATACACTTCAACTTCGTCGCCAATTTTTAATTCTGGATTGTAACGAAATTCGTTCATTGAAACGATACCGTCTGATTTGTAACCGATGTTGATTACAACTTCTCTTTTGTTCATAGAAGTAACAGTACCAATAACTACCTCGCGGTCGTTAATTTTGTTTAGAGTTTGATCGTAAGTTTCAGTAAGTTTTTCTTTGCTTACATTAGTAAACGATTCCCCTTTTTCATAAGCGTCCCAGTCAAAGTCTTCATTAACTGTTGCTTTTGTTGTTGTTTTTG
This sequence comes from Dysgonomonadaceae bacterium PH5-43, assembly GCA_029916745.1. NCBI lineage: Bacteria > Pseudomonadati > Bacteroidota > Bacteroidia > Bacteroidales > Dysgonomonadaceae > Dysgonomonadaceae bacterium PH5-43. Next base: position 45,476 of record JARXWK010000017.1, read on the forward strand.
GAGCAGGAGTTGCAGCAGTTTCTACAGCTGGTTGTACTTGCTCTTCGTTTTTAAGTTCTTCACTCATTGTTGTTTAATTGTTTAAATTAATAAATTAGACATTATATTGTTATAAAAACTCGGCAAAGGTACAAAAAATAATTAATAATGAATGTTTGTGAAGTAAAATGTTGTGTTTTGTATTGAAATTACGTTTCGCATCTGCCTTTGCGAGATGCTACTTATCTGTCTTAGTATAAACTCTTTGTTGTTGTTACAAGATAGGCGAGCAGCTTCTTATTAGATACCTCTCGTCGCTCTTATTAGATACCCCTCGTCGTTGTTACTAGATAGGCGAGGTGCTTCTTAGTAGAGACCCGATGCAGCTCTTAGTAGAACCGCCTAATCTCTCTTAGTATAACCACCCCGTCGTTCTTAGTAGAGACACCTCGCCTATCTACTAAGAGAGGCAAAGGGTCTCTACTAAGAGAGGCGACCCTAAGTGAAGCTTTGCATTTTGGGGATAAAAATACAGCAATAACACCTCTATTATTGAAGCTATTTTTAATCTTTTTACCCTATATATAATAAGGTGTAATTTGAATATATATAATAAGGTGTAATTTTGAAGGAAGCTTTGCATTTAACCATTTTTAAGTCTCTTTCTTTTAACTCCTTTAAACTTCTTAGAATTAAAACTATCCAAGCTTAAATCATTTTAAGTACTTTTGTGCGTTATAAATATTAAAATTACATATTATTACCATAATGAATAAAATAACCAAGATAGTTCTTTTTACTATAATTGTTGTATTTATATTGGGAATGGCTCTGTATCCAACCATTTCGAAGAAGTTTAGTAAAGACGAAGAAAGTCAGGCGATTGCAGTGCCTGCTCCGTCACGTTCGTCAGGAAGTAGAGGAGCTCCTCTTAATGTTACAATGAAGATTGCTTCTCCGGAGGTGCTAACCGAAAAATTGATAATCACTGGACATTCACAACCTGATGAGGAGGCAAGTTTGGTATTCGAAACTTCTGGTAAAATTACAGATGTCTTTTTTCAAGAGGGCTCGTTTGTTAAGAAGGGAACTTTGCTTGCTAAGGTAAATGATAAACCTTTACAGGCTGAATTACAAAAATTAGAGGCTCAAATTCCTTTGGCAGAAGATAGGGTTTACCGTCAGAATGCTTTGTTGGAAAAAGATGCGGTTAGTAAAGAGGCTTACGAACAGGTTACTACCGAATTAGAGAAACTGCAGGCTGATATTGCTTTGGTAAAGGCTCGTATAGCACAAACGGAACTTCGTGCGCCTTTCGATGGTATGATTGGTTTACGTCAGGTTAGTGAAGGTAATTATGCTTCTCCAACAACAGTTATTGCTACTATTACAAAAACATCTCCATTGAAGATTGAGTTTTCGGTGAACGAAAGATATGTGAATTATATTAAACCGGGTACTCCTATTTCTTTTAGAACTGACATAAGTGCTGATCAAGAGTTTCTAAACGCAAAGGTGTATGCTGTAGAGTCTCGTATCGACCTAAAAACCAAAACTAAAAAGGTTAGAGCTTTATATCCTAATACTAAAGGATTGCTTAATCCTGGTGGGTCTGTGTATATAGAGGTAAATGTAAATGAAGTGAAAGATGCTATTACTGTGCCTAACGAAGCTATTATTGCTGAAATGGGTAGAGATATTGTGTATATATATTCTAATGGAAAAGCTAAATTGGTGGAAGTTACTAAGGGTTTGCGTACCGAAGCTAACATACAAGTGCTTTCGGGTATACAAATAGGCGATACTATTATTACTTCGGGTGTGATGCAATTAAGAGATGGACTCTCTGTGAATATCTTAAACAATTAAGCTAAGCAATACGATGAATATATCGGAATTAAGTATTAGGCGACCTGTATTATCTACCGTATTTATATTAGTTATTTTAATATTCGGATATATAGGTTTCACTTCTTTAGGAGTTAGAGAGTACCCAAATGTTGATAATCCTATTATTACGGTTAGTGCATCTTATCCGGGTGCTAACGCTGATGTTGTAGAAACTCAGATTACTGAACCTCTCGAACAGAATATTAATGGTATACCAGGTATCAGATCATTGTCGAGCCGTAGTAGTCAGGGTTCATCTCGTATTACTGTAGAGTTTGAATTAAGCGTAGATTTAGAAACCGCCGCTAATGATGTAAGGGATAAAGTGTCGAGAGCGCAAAGATACCTTCCTCGAGATTGCGATCCTCCAACTGTGTCGAAGTCAGATGCTGATGCTCAGCCTATAATGCAAGTAACTGTTCAGAGTTCAAAAAGAAATCTTTTGGAACTAAGTGAGATTGCCGATTTAACAGTTAAAGAACGTTTGCAAACTATTCCGAATGTAAGTTCTGTTAGTATATGGGGAGAGCGAAGATATTCTATGCGTTTGTGGCTCGACCCAATAAAAATGGCTTCGTATGCTATAACGCCTATTGATGTTAAGAATGCTATTGATAAAGAAAATGTAGAATTGCCATCTGGTTCGATAGAGGGAAATACTATGGAGCTTAGTATTCGTACTCTCGGATTGATGAAAACTCCTGACGAATTTAATAACTTAATAATTAAACAAGACAATTTCAATGTTGTTCGCTTTAGAGATATAGGTACGGCAGAGCTTGGTCCTGAAAGTTATAGAAGTATAATGAAGCAAAACGGAGAGCCTATGGTTTCCGTTGTTGTGGTTCCTCAGCCTGGAGCAAATCAGATTGATATTGCCGATGAAGTTCGTGTTCGTATCGATCAAATGAAAAAAGATTTACCAGACGATGTAAATTTATTTGTGAGTTTTGATAATACCAAGTTTATACGAGCTTCTATTAATGAGGTGGAAGAAACAGTTTATGTTGCCTTCCTTTTGGTTATTATAGTAATCTTCCTTTTCCTTAGAGATTGGCGTATTACTTTAGTGCCAGTGCTTGTAATACCAGTATCTTTAATTGGAGCATTCTTTGTTATGTATGTTGCTGGCTTTTCTATAAATGTTCTCTCTATGCTTGCCATTGTGTTGTCGGTAGGGTTAGTTGTCGATGATGCAATTGTTATGAGTGAGAATATTTATGTAAAGATAGAGCAAGGAATGAGACCGATAGAGGCGGGGATTAAAGGCTCTAAAGAAATTTTCTTTGCAGTTATCTCTACTACTATAACTCTGGTAGCTGTATTTTTGCCTATAGTATTTATGGAAGGAACTACAGGTAGATTGTTTAGAGAGTTTAGTCTGGTGATTACGGGTTCGGTAATTATATCTTCTTTTGTTGCTTTAACTTTTACGCCTATGTTATCTACAAAGCTGCTGAAGAAAAGAGATAAACAAAACTGGTTTTATGTTAAAACCGAACCTTTCTTTGATGGCTTGAATAATGTTTATCATAAGGGTTTGATGTGGTTTTTGAAACACAAATGGATAACTTGGCCTATAATTGCAGCAACATTTATTGTTATTGTTATTTATTGGAATAAAGTACCGGGAGAGATGGCTCCAATGGAAGACCGTTCTCAAATATCGGTAAATATTAAAGGACCAGAAGGTGCTACTTATGAATTTTATAGAGATTATGCTGAAAAGATTTCAACTATTGCCGATTCTGTGGCTCCCGAAAGAGAATCTAATACCTTAATGGTAAATGGTAGTTATGCTTTTGTGCGCCTTAATCTGCCAGATATAAAAGATAGAGATCGAAGTCAGATGGAAATAGCAGATGCGTTGTCTGCAGCAGTTCGCCCTGAGAATGAAGGAAGAGCATTTGTGCAGCAGCAATCTACTTTTGGAGGACGAAGAGGTAGTCAGCCAATACAATATGTATTGCAAGCTCCTAATCTTGAAAAACTTCAAGAGTTTATACCCTTGTTTATGGCAAAGGTTAACGATAATCCTAAGTTTCAAATGTCGGATGTAGATCTGAAGTTTACTAAACCAGAGACTCGTGTCGAGATTAATAGAGATAAAGCCACATTGTTGGGAGTTAGCACCCGTGATATTGGTCAGACTTTGCAGTATGCGCTTAGTGGTCAGCGTATGGGTTATTTCTATATGAACGGTAAGCAGTATCAGATATTGGCAGAGATTAATCGTCAACAAAGAAACTCACCACTCAACCTTCGTTCTATTTATATTAAGAATAATGAAGGAGATATGATACAATTAGATAATATGGTGGATCTTACAGAAAATGTAGCACCTCCTCAGTTGTATCGTTACAATAGATTTAGTTCTGCAACTATATCGTCGGGTTTAGCTAAAGGAGTTACTATAGGCGAAGGCTTAGACGAAATGGATAAAATAGCCAAAGAGGTATTAGATGATACTTTCAGAACAGCACTAAGTGGAGAGTCGAAAGAGTATAGAGATAGTTCTTCGAGTTTGATGTTTGCTCTTGTGTTAGCTTTAATTCTTATATTCTTAATACTTGCTGCTCAGTTTGAGAGTTTCAAAGACCCGTTTATAATTATGTTTACAGTGCCTTTGGCAGTTGCTGGGGCTTTGTTGTTTATGGATAGCGCAGGAGTTACAATGAATATCTACAGTCAGATAGGTATAATAATGCTAATCGGATTGGTGGCAAAGAATGGTATCCTTATTGTTGAGTTTGCTAATCAAAATCAGGAAACGGGTATGGATAAGGATAAGGCGATTGAAATAGCTTCGGTGCAACGCTTGCGTCCTATTCTTATGACAAGTATTTCTACTATACTCGGATTGTTGCCTTTAACTTTTGCAAGTGCAGAAGGTGCTAATAGTCGTATAGCAATGGGTGTTTCGGTTGTTGGTGGACTTGTTGTGTCTACTTTCCTTACCTTATTTATAGTGCCTGCTGTTTATTCGTACTTCTCAACAACGAGAGCTAAAAAAGAAGATTAAATAAACTAACCTAAATAAAGAAATCCTGATGCGAAAAATTAAATATATATACTGTGTCTTAATTGCTTTTACTCTATTCCCTATTGTAGAGGCACAAGAAATTTATAATCTTCATAAAGTATTAGAAACGGGTTTAGATAGAAATTTTGATATACGTATAGTAAGAAATGAACAACAAATAGCCGACAATAATACAACGTTGGCTAATGCAGGAATGCTTCCATCTTTAGATTTAAGTGTGGGATATAATGGCTCTATAATGAATACAGACCAAACAATGGTTGATGGCTCGAAAAATAGTAGAGATAATATATTTAATCAGGGAGCTAATGTTGGTCTTAACTTTAGTTGGACAGTATTTGATGGGTTTCAGATGCAAACTCAATATTCTAAACTGAAAGAATATCAACAGATGGGAGAGATTTCGACTCGCTTATCTATAGATAATCTTATCTCGAATCTTACAGCTGAGTATTATAACTATATTCGTCAGAAGTTAAGACTTAAAAATCTTAGCTATGCCGTTTCTTTATCTAAAGAACGCTTAAGAATAGAAGAAGAAAGATATAATATAGGTTCAACCTCTCGATTGGATTTGCAACAGGCTCGTGTAGACTTCAATGCTGATAGTTCAAATCTTATTAAGCAATACGAGGTGTTAAATACTTCGTCTATAGTATTAAATCAGCTTATGGTTTTAGACGATGTGTCGCAGAATATTATTATTAAAGATACTGTTATAAAGTCGAATATGTTTATGACAGAAGAAGAACTGTGGAAGAATACGCTTGCGGCTAACGGACAGTTGCTTTTGGCAGCTAAGAATAAAACTCTTAGTGAGTTAGATAAGAAAACTTATCAGTCTAAAAACTATCCATATCTAAGATTAAATGGAGGTTATGGTTATACAATAAATCTTTATGATAATACATCGCCTTCATCGTTGGATAAACAAAGTAATTTAGGCTTTAACTATGGTGTAACTTTAGGCTTTTCTATTTTTGATGGAAATAGAAAACGAGAACAGAAGAATGCTCGTATAAATATAGAAAACAGAGAACTTGAATACGAACGTTTAGAACTGGCTCTTAAAGCCGACCTTGCAACTATACTTATGGCTTATAAAAATAATATAGAACTGTTGTCGTTAGAAGAAGAGAATGTAGAAACCGCACGACAAAACTACGAAATAGCTATGGAGCGCTATCGATTAGGCGACCTTGCAGGGATAGAAATACGCGAAGCTCAGAATAGCTTGCTTGCAGCAGAAGAACGTTTATTAGATGCTAAGTATAATACTAAGCTGTGCGAAATTTCTTTGTTGCAAATAAGCGGACAAGTAACAAGCTATTTAGAATAAAACAACAGAAGTCGCATTATTAATTACTCTTTAATTTGTAACTTTGTGCTCTGATAAATTCTACACAAGGTTAAGATGTCTATTCTAAAAATAAAAGCACCAGAGGTTTTTGTTAATGCTACAATAAAACTTCCGTCATCTAAAAGTATAAGTAATAGAGTGCTTATACTAAATGCTATGTGCGATATGCCTCTCCCTATAGAAAATCTTTCGGATAGTGATGACACTGTAGTTTTATTTAATTCGCTAAACTCCGATAGTAACTGTTTTGATATAGGAGCTGCAGGAACTTCTATGAGATTTCTTACTGCTTACTTATCTCTAAAGCAAGGCGAATTTAATATTACTGGAACTGAAAGAATGAAACATAGACCAATAAAAGTGTTGGTTGATGCTCTTCGTACTTTGGGTGCCGATGTAGATTACGTAGAGAATGAGGGTTTCCCTCCTTTGCGCATACACGGACATTCGCTTTGTGGTGGAAAAGTTTCCCTAAATGGAGGTGTTAGCTCTCAATATATTTCAGCTTTAATGATGATTGCTCCTTATTTAGATAAAGGTATGGAACTTACGCTTGAAGGCGAAGTTATATCTAAGCCATATATCTTAATGACTAAGCATTTGATGAAGAGTTTTGGAGTTGAGGCTGAGTGGAGTAACAATAAAGTTGTGGTTAAACCTCAAACATACAAATCTTTACAATTTAAGGTGGAAAGCGATTGGTCGGCTGCTTCGTATTGGTACGAGATACTTGCTTTGTCAGACGCGAACGCAGAGATAGAGTTGCTTGGCTTAGACGAAGATAGTTGTCAGGGAGATGCTAATGGAAGATTTTTGTTTGATAAGCTTGGGGTGAAAACTGAGTTTACCGATAGGGGAGTTCTCTTAACAAAGAAACCCACAGAGATTGATGGCTATTGTTTGGAGTACGATTTTGTTAATGAACCCGACCTCGCTCAGACTTTTGTTGTTGTTTGTTGCTTAATGAATATTCACTTTAAGTTTTCTGGCTTACAAAGTTTGAAGATTAAAGAAACTGACAGAATGAAAGCTCTTCAAAACGAAATGGCTAAGCTGGGATACTTGTTAAAAGAAGACATAAATAATGTTTTAAGCTGGGACGGTAGTAGGGTAGAGGCAGATGCTAATCCTATTATAAAGACTTACGAAGATCATCGTATGGCTATGGCTTTTGCTCCTGCTTGCTTGAAACTAAGAGAGATAAACATAGCAGAGCCTTCGGTTGTAACTAAGTCTTATCCTAAATACTGGGACGATTTACAATCGGTAGGATTTGAACTAAAACAAATAAAACAATGAGACCTCACGAAGATTCGGAAGTGTGCTGCGGAGCTCACGAAGTCTGCGAAAAAGACTTGATAATAAAGGCTGCTCAAAATCCTGTGGAATATTACGACGACGAAGAATTAGATGTCTTTATTGGGCGAACATCTGACGATTATACCGAAGAAGAAACAGCGCTCTTTTTGCACGTTCTTCATACTATGTGGGAAAGCGATGTGCCTGGCTGGACGAGAAGTCTTCAGTTAAGAGGAATAGAAATGCCCCTATCTGTAAGAGACGAGGTTCTGTTTATAATGGGGTCGTAATAGAGAATTCTTATAAAGGATAATCTTCAAAGGCGTATAAATCGGTAGATAAATATCTTTCCCCAGTGTCGGGAAGTATCGCTACTATTGTTTTTCCTTCGTTTTCTTCCTTCTTTGCCAACTGTAATGCAGCGTATAATGCAGCACCTGAAGATATTCCTGCAAGTAATCCTTCTTTCTGAGCTAACAGTCGAGATGCACGAATGGCATCGTTGTCTGTTACTTGGATAATTTGATCAACAACATCTGGGTTGTAGTTTTTAGGAATGAAACCTGCGCCTATGCCTTGTATCTTATGGGGTCCGGGTTTTCCTCCGGATAGTACTGGAGAACTTGCTGGTTCTACTGCCACTGCTATTATGTTAGGGTTATGACGTTTAAGTCCTAAAGCTGTTCCGCTTAAAGTTCCGCCTGTGCCAACACTTGCAACAAATATATCAACCTTGCCATCAGTGTCATTCCATATTTCTTCTGCTGTTTTGTTTGTGTGAACGAGAGGGTTTGCAGGGTTTTCAAACTGTTGTAGAATTACAGAGTTGGGATATTCTTTTAATAGTTCGTTAGCTTTGTTGATAGCTCCATTCATTCCTTCGCTACCGGGAGTTAAAACAAGAGTAGCACCTAATGCTTTTAGTAAGTTTCGGCGTTCAAGACTCATCGTTTCGGGCATAGTTAATATTAATTTATATCCTTTTACGGAAGAAACCCAAGCTAAGCCTATGCCAGTGTTTCCGCTTGTGGGTTCAATAATTACAGAATTGGGAACAAGAATGCCTTTGTTCTCAGCATCTTCAATCATCGACAGAGCAACACGGTCTTTAACGCTGCCTCCTGGATTAAATGATTCTAACTTTACTATAACTCTCGCTTTTAGTTGCTCCGATTTTTCTATGTTGTGTATAGCTAAAAGAGGAGTATTGCCTATAAGGGCGGTTAAATCAGAATGTATCCTTGACATATATTAATTTTAAGTTAGAGCTTTGCGAAGCTGTTCTAATGCTTGTTCTAAAATAGATCGAGCAACGCCTACGTTGATTCTCATAAAGCCTTCGCCACCTTGCCCATACATTTCGCCATCGTTTAAAGCTAAACGAGCTTTCTTTACAAAAAGTTCTATAAGCTGGTCGTGATTAAGATTTAAGCTTCTACAATCTAACCAAACAAGAAAAGAAGCCTGAGGTCGAAGAGGTTTTATTTGAGGGATATACTTTTCGCAGTAATCAATTAAAAAATCTATGTTGTTCTCTATATAGCGAAGCATTTCTTTACGCCAAGGTTCTCCTTTGCTAAAAGCTGCAATGGTTGCTATGGGGGCAAACATATTAGGGTGGCTAAACTCATTTACTGTTAGCCAATCAAAATAACGTTTGCGAATATTGTCATCAGGTACTACTGCGTAAGAGCTTACTATGCCTGCTATATTAAATGTTTTAGACGGAGCAGAAAAGGTGATGCTACAAGCGGCAGCTTCATCAGAAACAGTAGCAAAGGGGATATGTTTATTGTCCCACAGAGCCATATCGCAATGTATTTCGTCGGAAATAACAATTATATTTCGTTTATAACAAAAATCGGCTAATCGAACTAAAGTTTCTTTATCCCATGTAATCCCAGCTGGGTTGTGAGGGTTTGCGAAAATTAGCATTCTGCATTTATCGTCGGTTACAGCTTCAAGATTTTCAAAATCTATACTATACGAGCCGTCTTTGTTTTTGCGCAAAGGATTGTACACAACCTCACGTTTATTCCCTAATGTTGTAAGTTGGAATGGATTATAAACAGGAGGTTGAATGATAACTTTCTCGTCTTCTTTTACAAAAACATTAATAGCCATTCCTATACCTCTAACTATACCTGGTATATATGTAAGCCATTCTCGCTTTACGTTCCATTGGTGGTGAGATGCAATCCAGTCTATAACAGTGGGCCAATAATCTTTGGGTTCTACGGTATATCCGAATAGCGAATGATTCAACCTTTGTTGCAAAGCTTCGGTAATAAATGGGGGTGTTTCAAAGTCCATATCAGCAATCCACAAGGGTAGTAAATTTGTGTCGCCATATAGTTCTTGTAAAGATTCTAATTTTAGTGCGTCAGTGCCTTCTCTGTTTATGATTTTATCAAAACTGTAATTCTTCATCGAATACGAATATTAGTGTTCAGTATAACTTGTTTTTCTATTTCCTTAAATTGTTAGCTTGTGTATTTTTTTTCAAAAATAACGAATGCAAAGGTATGGATATTATCAGAATTAACAAATTTAATGTCTCGAAAAACTCACTGTGTTTCAAAAAAAACTGACTGAGTTTTGTATCGCATCACAGTGAGTTTTAAAGGTAAACATAGTGCGCTTTTTTTGTAACACAGTACGGTTTTTTACGTGCCTACAGTAAGTTTTATTTTTCTACCCTTCACATCTTGTAACTTATTGAGCAGTAAAGGAAAAGTGTGAAGGCAAGCATTTTGTTGTTTTCTATCTCCAAAATAAGAATTATCTTTGCGTTATGGAACTTTTTCAGTATGCTTTTTTTCAAAATGCTTTAATCGGAAGTCTGTTTACTTGCATAGCCTGCGGTATAGTGGGAAGTTATATAGTTGTTCGCCGATTGGTTTTTATTAGCGGTGGAATTACTCACGCTTCGTTTGGCGGCTTGGGTTTGGGCTTCTTTCTTGGAGTGAATCCTATAGTTTCGGCTTTGGTGTTTTCTGTGTCTTCAGCATTTGGTGTTGAGTGGCTCTCGAAAAAACAGGGGGTTAGAGAAGATTCGGCAATAGCAGCTCTGTGGGCATTAGGAATGGCTTTGGGAGTTATTTGTATTTTTCTGACACCAGGATACGCACCTAATATATCATCTTATTTATTTGGGAATATCTTAACCGTAACAAGTGCGGATATTTGGTTTATTGGTGTTTTTGCTATACTTGTATGTTTGCTTTTTGCATTGTTTTTTAAGCCTATAATGTTTACAGCTTTCGATAGAGAGTTTGCCAAAACACAAAGAGTAAAGGTAGAGCTAATCGAACATCTTATGATGGTAGCTATTGCAATTTGTATAGTGGCAAGCATAAGACTGATAGGTATAATGTTGCTGATGTCGTTGCTTACAGTTCCTCAGATGACAGCTAATCTTTTTACATCGCAGTTTAAGAATATGATTTTATATTCTATTGCAATTGGTATTTTAGGTTGTTTTGCAGGTTTGTTTTTGTCGTACTATCTTAATGTTCCTTCGGGAGCTTCTATTATATTTGTGCAAGTTATTATATTTTTTGTATGTAAAGCACTTACATTTCTTCCCTTAAAGACAATAAAACCCCGATAGTTTTGTTTAAAGTTAAGGTTATTCGAATAAAACTCAATGTCGAGATATAAATATATATACATATTAGTATTGTTGTGTGTCTTGTTTACTGCTTGTTCTTCTTCTAAAAATACAGCAGGAACACGATGGTATCATTCGTTTAACACTCGTTATAATGTTTATTTCAATGGCGATATGGCTTATCAAGAAGCATTAAAGAGCCAGATGGATAACTATAAAGAAAATTATACCGAAACTATACTAATGTATCCTGTAAGTGCTCTGCCTAAGGATAAGACACAAACAGGAGGCCCTTTCGACCGTGCTATCGAAAAGTCGGTAAAGGCAATACAAACTCATTCAATACAAACAAAACCTGAAAGAAAGGCAGGTAAAAGAAACGACCCTAAATATAAAGAATGGCTGAGTAGGGTAGAGTATAATCCTTTCCTTCATAATGCTTGGGTGCTTTTAGGTAAATCGCAATTTCACAATGGCGACTTTCTGCAAGCAGCAAGCACTTTCTCGTATGTATCGCGCATTTATAGCGGTCAGCCAGAGATAGGGTTGAATGCTAAAATATGGCAAGCTCGTTGCTATTCAGAATTGGAGTGGTTTTACGAAGCTGAAGATATATTAGAGAAACTAAAATTAGTGGAGCTTCCTAATAAACTGAAAAACTTTTACGAAACTGTTTATGCCGATCTTTTAATTAAACAAAAGAAATATAGAGAGTCTGTTCCTTATCTGCAAACAGCTATAAAGGCAGAGAAAAATAAAACTCAAAAGGCAAGAGAGAAATATTTATTAGGACAAATATACGCTTCGCTTGGGGAAAGAAATCTTGCGTACAATACCTTTGGCGAAATATCGAGTGCTTATGCTCCTTATGTATTAGAGTTTAGTGCAAAGATACGTCAGAGTGAAGTTTATAGTGGAACCGACACAACGAAAGTTACCAAAAATCTACGTAAGATGGCTAAGAGTTCTAAAAATAAGGAATACTTAGATCAACTGTATTATGCTTTGGGAAATGTTTATATGTCGGTGCCCGATACAGCAAAGGCTATTGAAAGTTACGAACTTGGAGTGGAAAAGAGCGCACAACAAGGTATAGACAAGGCATTAAATCAGATTAGGTTGGGAGATATTTATTTTGTTAAACGAGAGTTTATAAAGGCGCAACCTAATTATAGCGAATCTCTTTCGCAGCTAAAAAAAGAAGATGAGGCTTTTGCAAGAGTTTCTAAGCGTTCGGAAATCTTAGATGAATTAGTTGTTCATTTGGAAGCTATAGAACTTCAAGATAGTTTGTTGCGCTTGTCGGCAATGTCGGAAGAAGAAAAATTGAAAGTTGTAAATAATTTAATTGAAGAACTTAAAAAGAAAGAAAAAGAAGAGCAACACAATCAAGACAGAGAAAATTATCTTGCAAACCAAGAAGATGCGCGTGCAGAATTAAGTATGAACAGACCTGCTCCTCCAGGTATTTCACCTATAACTAAACCGAATGAGAGTTCTTTCTATTTTTATAATTCTCAGGTAGTAACTCAGGGTAAAAATACATTTAATCAGAAGTGGGGGCGACGAAAACTTGAAGATGATTGGCGACGCAGAAATAAATCTAATCCGATGTTAGACCCATTGGCAGAAGAGGAAAATACAACTATAGAATCGGAAGAGGAAATTATTGAAGAAGAAATAGAATTAGATGAAAATGGAGAGCCTATAATTCCTGTAGAAGAAGAGATTGGCAATACGGAAGACGTTGCTGTAGAGTTGTCTACCGATCCTCACGACCCTCAATATTACCTACAACAGATACCCACTACAGAAGAAGAGATTGAAGCTTCGAATGCAATAATAGCTGGAGGGTTATACAATGCAGCCGTAATATATAAAGAAAAGCTTGAGGATATACCTTTGGCTTTGGAAACTTTTGCAGAGCTTGATAGACGTTTCCCTAATAATGAACAGAGTTTAGATGCTTATTATCACACATATCTTATATATTTAAGAGATAATAATGTGGCTATGTCGGAAATGTATAAACAGAAAATAATAGCAAATTTCCCTGAAAGTGAATTGGCAATAGCTATGTCGGACTCCGAATATGAGCAAAACTTAAGAATGCTTTATACTCTTCCTGAATCTTTATACCAAGAAACATTTGAGGCTTATCAAAATGGTAACGTAAATACTGTTCGTAGTAACTACAACTTGATGAATACTAAGTATAATCAGTCGGCTCTTATGCCTAAGTTTATTTTCTTAAACGCATTAAGTTATGTTCAAACCAACGATGCTAATGAGTTTAAGGAACAGCTTAAAGATTTGATAACTCGTTATCCTGATGCTGATGTGTCGGTATTGGCAGCCGAAATAATGAAAGGCTTTCAACGTGGACTTGTGCTTTCGGCTTCTGGGGGGAATATGTTAAGGGGTAGTTTGTTTAATATGCGTTTCGGATTAAACGAAGATGGCGAATTAATAGAAGATGTGTCGAATATTGTTTTTTCTACTGCAACAGAAACTCCTTATGAGTTGTTGATATTATACCCACAAGGAAGTCTCAATGATAATATGTTGCTTTACTCGGTGGCAAATTTCAACATTAGTAACTTCTTGGTAAATGATTTCGATTTAGAAAAAAGTGAAACGGGAGATATAGGAATGTTGCAAATAAAAGGATTTGCAAATTATAGAGAGATACACCAATATTTAGAGATGATATATGCTTCTGGAGGTTATGCCGGAGAATTAGCTCAGGCTGCAATCGTAGTTCCTATTTCGGTAGAAAACTATGGCATACTTATGAAAGGGAAGAATATAGAAGAATATATGGACTTCTTTATAGAAAACTTTGAAAAAGATAATGAAGACCTGATAGATAGATGGTTGTTGAAACAAGAACAAGAATTAGAAGGCGATAAGATGTCTGATGTTGAAGAGGTAACTGATTACGCAACAGAGGAAATGAAAGAAGTTGTGGAGGAGGAAGAAAAAGAAGAGATTGTAGAAGAAGCATCTGAAAGTGTTATTGTTGAAAACAAAACTGACGAATTAGAGCAGCAACAGGTAGACAGCAAAACTGAAGAAAAGGTTGATGAGGTTGTTGCAGAAGAATCTAATGATTTATTAGACCAGTCGACTGAAACTTTGAATAAAGTAAATGAAGCGGTAGATGAAATAATGAACGACCCTATTAGAGGAATAGGCAATATATTCAAAAAGAAAAAATCTAACGCAATAGATGAGTATGCTAAAGAACAAGAGAAATTGGATAAAGAGAGAAAGAAACAATTAGAAAAACAAAAGAAAGAAGAAGAGAAGGCTTTGCGCGAATTAGAAAAGCAAAAACAAAAAGAGGAAAAGGAACAAGCTAAAATTCTTGAAAAAGAAAACAAAATAAAAGAACAAGAGCTGGCTAAAAAGCAAAAAGAAGAACAGATGGCAAAAGAAGAAGAGAGAAAGCGCATAGAGCAAGAGGAAAAAGAGGCTCTTAGGCTTAGAGAGTTGGAGAAAGAAAAAGAAAAAGAACGAGTGAAAAAGGAGAGAGAAGATGTTAAGCTTCAAAGAGAATTAGAAAAACAGCAGATAAGAGAAGAGCGTGAAAGGCAAAAACTTGAAGCTAAACAACGTAGAGAAGAATTGAAACAGCAACGTGAATTAGAAAAAGAAGCAGCTAAACAACGTAGAATACAAGAAAAGTTAGATATGCAACAGCGTAGGGAAGCGGAAAAGCAAGCTAAACAAAAAAATAAATAATATTATGAAGAGAGATAAAGTACTATGGGCCGACGATGAAATGGATTTATTAAAACCTCACGTATTATTCCTTACCGATAAAGGTTATGATATTGTTACCGTTTGTAGTGGTCAAGATGCTTTAGACTCTATAAAGGAAGATTCTTTCGACTTAGTATTTCTTGATGAGAATATGCCTGGGTTGAGCGGTCTTGAAACTCTTTCTAAAATAAAAGAGATAAATCCCGATATTCCTGTTATTATGATAACAAAGAGCGAAGATGAAGGGATTATGAATCAAGCTATAGGAAGTAAAATAGCTGACTATCTTATAAAACCAGTTAACCCCAACCAGATACTTCTATCTATCAAAAAGAATCTTCATAAAAATCAAATTATAACACAAACAACTACTTCGGGTTATCAGCAAGAGTTTACTAAACTAAGTATGCAGATAAATGATTCTTCATCTGTTGAAGACTGGAAAGAGGTTTACAAAAAATTAGTTTATTGGGACTTAGAGCTGGAAGAGTCTCAAACAGGAATGACAGAATTACTACACGCTCAAAAACAAGACGCAAATAGTTTATTCTCTAAATTTATTAAAAAGAATTACGAGGGCTGGATTAAGGATTATGACGATACTCGTCCTGTTATGAGCCCTGATGTATTCAAAACAAAAGTATTTCCGTTGTTAGATAATGGAGAGAAAGTATTCTTTGTGCTTATAGATAACTTTCGTTTAGATCAATGGCGAGAAGTTAAAGATATGCTATCAGAGTTTTTTACCTTTAACGAAGATTTGTATTTCTCTATTTTGCCTACAGCTACTCAGTATGCTCGTAATTCTATCTTCTCGGGGCTTATGCCTTTGCAAATAGAAGAGATGTTCCCCGATTTGTGGGTCGATGAAGAGTCGGAAGAAGGTAAAAATCTTAATGAGGCTCCTTTAATTCAAACACATATTGATAGATATAGAAAGAAATATAGCTTTTCTTATCATAAGATAAATGAAACAAGCTACGGAGAAAGGCTTGTGCAAAACTTCTCTCAATTAGATAATTATCAACTGAATGTTATTGTACTTAACTTTGTGGATATGTTGTCGCACGCTCGTACTGAATCTAAAATGGTAAGAGAACTTGCTTCTTCAGAGGCGGCTTATCGCTCTCTTACTCGTTCGTGGTTTAAGCATTCATCGGCTATGGAATTGTTCAGAAAGATTTCAGAAAAAGGAGCAAAGATTATTTTAACAACAGACCACGGTACTATCAGAGTCCAAAATCCTATTAAGGTGGTAGGGGATAAGAATACGAATACCAACCTTAGATATAAATTAGGAAAGAATTTATCTTATAATCCTAAAGATGTTTATGAAATATCAAACCCTCAGAAGTTTGGTTTGCCAACTCCCAATGTAAGCACTAAGTATATCTTTGCTATGAACGATAGCTTTTTTGCTTACCCTAATAATTACAACTACTATGTATCTTATTATAAAGATACGTTCCAGCACGGAGGCATCTCAATGGAAGAAATGATGATACCTTTGATTACTTTAGAGCCGAAAGAATAATCAGCTAATGAACAAAGTTAGCGGAGTTGATGTTCCTATATAAGACAATGATCTTATAAAGGATTATTCTTATTATTAATCAATAAATTTTATTATTATGTGGAGTTGGATTATTTACATTTTAATTGGAGCTGCTGCGGGTTGGGTTGCAGGAATGTTAACTAAAGGTGGAGGCTTTGGATTTCTTATTAATGCCTTAATAGGTATTGTTGGAGGAGTTCTTGGAGGCTGGGTGTTTGGACTTTTTGGTTTAAGTAGTACGGGGAATTGGGGTAGTTTTATTACTTCAATTATAGGAGCAGTACTACTTCTATGGATAATTTCATTGTTCAAGAAAAAGTAAACAGAAAAACAAAAGTCGTAAAGGATAGCTCTTTTACGACTTTTTTATTTTAATTCAAAACCTGATAACGATTGCTCCCCTTATAACTTACACCATAAGTTCTTAATGTATGCTTGGATATTCCTTTTGTTGGAACACCTTTCCCATAGCCAAGTTCGTAAAGCTCGCCACACTGTGGGCAAGTAGCACAACCTACATCGTCGGGGATAATTCTTACTAACTTAGAAGAGTCTGCCATTTCTACGGGGCAAGCTAAATCATAAGCATATATATTGATACCTCCTGTAGTAAAACCATTGATTACTAATATACCTCCAAAGCCAATTCTATCGGAAGCGTCTCTGGGTTCGGTGAAAGTCTTAGCCGCTAAAGTAGGAATCAAATCACTATCTCTATCACTTAAATAGAGTGTTAGTTTAACTGGTCTATAAGGGATAGGCGATTGACCTTCTTCATCGCACGATGTAAAGAAAGTTACAGAGCATATAATGCACAACAACAAAACCTTAGGGTATTTCATAAACTAACAACAGAAAGATTTGTATGAACTCTTAGAAACTGTTTAAATTTTAGTTATTCTAATTTTTAGAACTATTTTTCGTCTGATTAGCCGTTTTTAGAAGCGATAATAGCGGGCTATTTGAGCTGAGAAAAGCAATAATCATACTAAAAAGAGACTAAAAATGAATAAAGAAGTTATTTTATGGTTTGATATTATTTTTCGTCTAAAATTTAAACAGTTTCTTAATTCAAAAGGGCTTCTATTGCTCTATTCTTTTCTCCGAAATCAAATTCGTTTATAATACGCTCTTTCATTTCTTCGATTTTATCATTGCATAAGTTGCCAATGCTGCCTTCGTGAGTGTGATTAACCGAACAGTCGGTTGTGAAGTTTCCTGCTTCTACTTCCAATCCTACTTGTTTGTAAGCATCTCTGAAAGGAACTCCTTGAAGAACTAATTCGTTTACTTTTTCCACACTGAACAACAAAGAATATTTATCGTCTGACAAAATGTTTTCGTTTACTTTTAACGATTGCATCATAAGAGTTGTCATAGTAATACAATCATTAAGCTCGTCGAAAGAAGGAATAAATAATTCTTTTGTTATTTGTAAATCGCGGAAATATCCAGAAGGAAGATTGTTTATAATCAATGATATTTGTTGAGGAATACTTTGTATTGCATTGCATTTAGCACGAGTAAGCTCAAATACGTCTGGGTTTTTCTTGTGAGGCATAATGCTCGAGCCAGTCGTAAACTCATCAGGCAATTTAATAAATCCGAAGTTCTGACTATTATACAAACAAGCATCGTAAGCTAACTTAGAAAGAGTTCCCGCTATGCCAGCTAAAGCAAAACCAACGGTGCGTTCTAACTTGCCTCTTCCCATTTGAGCATACACAACATTGTAGTTCATCGATTGAAAACCCAATAAATCAGTAGTCATCTGACGATTTAATGGGAATGAAGAACCATAGCCTGCTGCCGATCCCAAAGGATTGCGATTACATATTTTATATGCCGCTTGCAACAACTGCAAATCATCGGTTAGGCTTTCGGCGTACGCTCCAAACCACAAACCAAAAGACGAAGGCATAGCTATTTGTAAGTGAGTATATCCTGGTAGTAAAACGTCTTTATAGCGATTGCTTTGGCTTAGTAAAACATCTATAAGGTTAGATACATTGTGAACTAAAGTTTCTATAGCTTCACGAGTAAAGAGTTTTAGGTCTAACAACACTTGGTCGTTGCGAGATCGTCCGCTGTGGATTTTCTTTCCTACATCGCCAAGTTTACGAGTAAGCATTAGTTCTACTTGCGAATGAACATCTTCCACTCCTTCTTCTATTACGAACTCTCCCGTTTCGGCAAGTTTGTAAATGTTTTTTAGTTCTTCAAGAATGCTTTTTAATTCATCGTTTGATAAAAGACCTATACTTTCTAACATAGTTGTATGAGCCATAGAGCCCAGAATGTCAGACTTAGCTAAGTATATGTCCATTTCGCGATCTTTACCAACGGTAAATCTTTCAACTTCTTTATCTACCTGAATGTTTTTTTGCCAAAGTTTCATATTGTTAAATATTGCAGTAAGGAATAGCTGCTAAAACATCAGCTATCTTATTTATACCTTCTTGTAAAGGTTTAGACAACATAGGTTTAAGGAAAGGATTTAAGTCTGCCTTTACTGTTAGTTTCATCTTTGTTTCCTCAGAAGACGATTCAACTAACTGTATCCACATAAACACATCAAAAGGAGCTTTGTCTGCCTTGAATTTTATTGTTTTAGGAAATTCCCTTTCTATTATGGTAAACTTTATGTTTCCAGCCGGACTTACAGAGAACGAACAAGAATCTTTATCGAAAGAGAAATCTTGAACTTTATCTTTAGGAAGTTTATCTTTTACATTTTCAAGATAACTCATATCCGACAAAACCTCAAAAACTCTCTCTTGATTGTGTGGGATTGTTTTAATCTCACTTTGAAAATCTGTATTCATTATTATTTTATTTTACTCCCCAGTTAGCAGGGTCTTTTCTCCACTCTTGTAGGGTTTTAATCTCCGACTCGTCTATGTATTTAGTGCTTAAAGCTTCATCAAGTATAGCGTCGTAATTACTTAAAGTAGTCAGATTAACTTTAGCTTCTTCAAATTTTTCTTTAGCTACAGGGAAACCATAAGTGAATATAGCCAACATTCCAGCAACATTACAACCTGAACGTCTTATCGCTTCCACAGCTTTTAAGCTGCTACCGCCAGTAGATATTAAATCTTCAATTACTACAACTTTAGAACCTGGTTTTAAGTCGCCTTCAATAAGGTTTTCCAGTCCGTGATCTTTAGGAGTAGCACGTACATATACGAAAGGTAAGTTTAGAGCATCAGCTACTAAAGCACCTTGAGCTATCGCACCTGTTGCAACACCAGCTATCGCATCTACATCAGGATAGTTTTCTAATATAAGACGGCATAATTCTAATTTAATAAAATTACGAGTCTCTGGATAAGATAGAGTTTTTCTGTTGTCACAATATATAGGAGACTTCCAACCCGATGCCCAAGTAAAAGGATTTGCAGGTTGAAGTTTTACAGCTTTAATTTTTAATAATTTCTTTGCAAGAATTTGTTCTAATGTTTTCATCTTCTTTGTTAGATTTTTATATTTAATATTTAAGTACAAAAGTAGTGATTTGAAATGAAAATAGTATTGTACTGATGTCTTTTTTTTGTGTTAGCTTGTCTGGGTGTTTATTTTGTCTTGTTAGAAAAGTATTTTACAGGGTAAAGTACTATAAGAAAGCCTATGCTTATCACTGCAATAAAGATAAACATAACATCAAGAAACTCAACAACAACAGGGTATGAGTTTACTGCAAATGCTCCTTGCACATTGCCTAACTTAATCCAACCGAAGTGCGATTGACCTAAGCACAACAAAACTCCAAGTATAACTCCCGTAACAGCTCCGACTAAAGAGATAAGCCAGCCTTCAAAAAGGAATATGCGAGATATTAATGTGTTGTTAGCTCCTAAGTTGCGTAAAGTAATTATATCGTTTTGCTTGTTAACCATCAGCATCGACAGAGAACCTATTATATTAAATGCGGCTATAAGAACAATAAAACACAACATTAAGAAGCTTACCCACTTCTCTATATTCATCATCTTAAAAACAGATTCTTGTTGTTCGTATCTGTCTTTTACATAATAACTATCTCCTAAAATATTTTTTATTTGTTTTTTTATAGTGTTGGCATTGTAACCTTCTTTTAGTTTTACTTCTAAAGCACTTACTTCGTTTTCGTAATTAAGCATCTCTCGAGCAAAGTCGATAGAAACTAACATATAATAATCATCATACGAAGTTTGATTTATTAAGAAGATGCCACCAATATAAGGGTGTCCAATATTAATGGACGTCATTGGGTTTACAAGATTTATTTTGGTGTTTCTTTTTGGGATATAAACATCTAAAGGGTGAATGAAGTTGGCATTTACACCTAAGTTTACAGCCACTCCAAAGCCTAAAACGGCAAAATTGTTTTCTTCGTTTTCTAAGATGTATTCTCCATCGAACATTATGCTTTTGGTGTTTGCTATTTCTTGAAAGTTGTTTTGGACTCCTTTCATAACAACAGGCACTTGTCTTTCGTTGTATTTTACAATGGCATTGTCTTCGAGTGTTTCCGATATAGTTTCTATTTCGGGGAGAGAATATATTTCTAACAGTAAAGAATCGTTAGGGTTGAATACTTTTCCCTTAACAGGGGTTATCTTTAGTTCGGGGTCGAAAGAACTAAACATATCAGACACTAAGCTCTGAAAACCATTAAAGACCGATAAAGTACAAACCGCAGCCAAAGTAGCAACTGCCACTCCACATACAGCCACTATCGATATTATGTTTATGGCATTTTGTTTCTTTTTAGAAAAAAGATAACGCTTAGCTATGTAAAACGATAGATTCAACTTTCCGGAGTTTGGTCTTCTTTATTTTTATTAAGTAGCATATCTATGTTTTCAAGATAATCCATAGAGTCGTCTACAAAGAAAGCTAACTCAGGAATACGGCGCACTTGTTTGCCTATCCTTTGTCCTAATTCGAAACGTATAGCTTTTTTGTTTTGAGATATATTTTTTACCACCTCTTCCGATTTGTCGGACGGGAATACACTTAAGTAAGCTTTAGCAACGCTTAGGTCGGGACTAATTCTTACTTTAGTTACCGATACCATTAAGCCTTGAGTTTGTCTTGTTTGTAATAAAAAAATCTCACTAAGATCTTTTTGTATTAGTCGTTCTATTTTCTGTAATCTTTTGCTTTCCATTAAAACTAAAATTTGTTTATTATTAGTTGTTGCGAGTTTTCTTATGAATAATAGTTAGCCCGTCGCGTAAAGGTAAGATAACTTTTTCAATTCTCTCGTCTTGTTTTATCTTTTCGTTGAATTTAAGTATCTCTATTGTTTGTTTGTCATTCTGATGAGGCTCGTCAAGCACTTTGCCGTCCCAAAGAGTATTGTCTGCTAAAATTATTCCGCCGTCATTCACTTTGTCGAAAATTAAATCGTAATAGTCGCTGTACAGACGTTTGTCGGCATCAATAAAAACCATATCGAAAGTATGAGGCAATGCTGGAATAATTTCCATAGCATCGCCTATATGCAGATGAATCTTACTTTTCAGAGGAGATTGATTAAACTGTTTAAGAATAAAATCTTCGAGTTCGTCATTAATCTCAATAGTATGAACCTCTCCATCATTGGGTAAGCCTTCTGCCAAACACAGAGTAGCGTATCCTGTATAAGTTCCTATCTCTAAAATCCTTTTAGGACGCTGCATTCTAACGAGCATCTTAAGTATTCGTCCTTGAAGATGCCCGGAAAGCATTCTTGGTCGAAGAAGATTAACGTGAGCATCTCTGTTTAGTTTAGAGAGAAGTTCGCCTTCTTCATCAATATGATTTAGTATGTAATCTTCTATCGACACAATAGTTTACTTAAAAGCAGGCGGATTAAACTCTTTGCTACTGTCTAATATTCGCCCAGCATTATTAATTTCTAAGAAAGAAGTTCCACCTCCCACACCAAAGCTTCCGCTAAGGTATGCTACCATATCATTTCTGCTTATCATTTGTTTTTGCAAAAGTTTGTTCAATGCTTCTAAGAAGTACTGTTTTGTATCTTTAGCTTCTGGTAAATATTCAGCCCAAACGCCATAAGATAAAGATAACTCTCTTGCTGTTTGTTCTTTATAGCAAATAGCAAATACAGGAGCTTTACCTCTAAAAGCAGCTAAGTTACGAGCCGTTCTGCCAGTGTAACTGTCGGTAACAATAGCTTTTACGTGAAGTTTGTTGCTTGTTTTTACCGCTTGTTTTGATAAGAACGAAGTAACGTTTAAGTCTTCGTTAGGAGTTGGTACTCGTATATCGTTTTCAAGAAGCTTTGTTTTTTCTGCTTCACGGGCAATCGACGACATTGTTTTTACCGCTTCAACAGGAAACTTACCGTAAGCAGTTTCGCCACTTAACATTATAGCATCAGTTCTGTAGTAAATAGCATTTGCAACGTCGGTAACTTCGGCTCTCGTTGGACGAGGATTTTTTATCATAGAGTGAAGCATTTGAGTAGCAACAATAACTGGTTTTTTAGCGGCTACACATTTTCTGATAAGAATACGTTGTAGACTTGGTATCTTTTCTTGAGGAACTTCTATACCTAAGTCGCCACGAGCAATCATTATTCCGTAAGCAACCTCTAATATCTCATCGATATTATCTACTCCTTCTTGATTTTCTATCTTAGCAATAATTTTTATTGGACTGTTATGTTCGTCTAAGATATGCTGAATGTCTAATACATCTTGCTTACTGCGAACAAACGAGTGAGCGATAAAATCTATTCCGTGCTCTATTGCGTAAAGAATATTCACTCTATCTTTTTCGGTTAAAGACGGTAAGTTTATTCTAACTCCGGGTAGATTTATACTTTTGCGACTGCCTAAGGTGGCATCGTTTTGTACTTCTACAGTTAAGAAGTTAGAGTTTTTATCTATAACCTTAAGCTCAAGATCTCCATCGTCAATTAATATTAAGTCTCCTAAGTGAAGTTCGTTTACGAAATTAGCGTAATTTACAGAAATCATTTCAGGAGTTGTTTTCTCTGTAGGAGCACCTTGAATCTTTACGATATCACCCATCGTAAAAGGAATAGGTTCGTCGGAAGTTGTTGTTCTTATTTCTGGTCCTTTAGTGTCCATAAGTATTCCTATGCGGTTAGACACCTTGCGAACGTTATTTACTATTTTATCAAAGCCCTCTTTGTCTAAGTGGGCAGAGTTCATTCTTACCACATTCATACCTGCGTAAAATAAATCGGAAATAAATTCCTCTTCACAACGTAAGTCTGAAATAGTCGCTACAATCTTTGTTTGTTTTAACACTGTTTATTTATTTTATTTATACCTATTTATGAGATAATGCCTCTGTTGCAAGTCGATATGAGTCGAATCCAAAACCTGCGATAACACCTTTACAGGCTGCTGCAATTAAAGAATTATGACGAAACTCTTCTCTGTTGTGTACGTTAGAAATGTGTACTTCAACAACAGGTGCGTTTATTGCTTTAATAGCATCGTGTATTGCCACTGAAGTGTGAGTGTATGCTCCCGCATTAAGAATTATACCATCGAAAGAAAAGCCTACTTCGTGAATTTTATTAATAATTTCGCCTTCTACATTAGACTGATAATATTCAAAAACAATATCGGGATATGCTTGTTTAAGTTCTTCTAAATATTCAAGAAAAGAAGATGCCCCGTAAATACTGGGTTCTCTTACTCCAAGCAAATTAAGGTTAGGACCATTTATTATTTGAATTTTCATACTCATACCCAATTCTAAAAACAAGTTTACTATCTTTGCTGCAAAATTAGTCATTATTATTCAAATATAAATATTAAAGCGTGATAAACGAAGATATTTCTTACCTGATAGAGTCGTATCGTACTTATTTATTGTTAGAGAAATCGCTCTCCGACAACTCGGTGTATGCTTATATGGACGATTTGAATAAGCTGATAAACTATCTTAAAGTTGTAAACAAACACCCTCAAGATGTAGAGTTGAGTGACTTGCAGGATATGCTTACTACCCTGCACGAAATGAATATTAATCCTCGCTCACAGGCACGTATTGTTTCGGGACTTAAATCGTTTTATCGTTTCCTTTCGTTAGAAAAGTTAATAGAGTTCGATCCTACCGAACTTCTCGAAACTCCTAAGGTGGGAATGAAACTACCCGAATTTCTTTCGGTAGATGAGATTAATAATATTATCAGTACAATAGATTTATCGACAGCCGAAGGACAACGAAACAAAGCCATATTAGAGACTCTTTATAGTTGCGGTTTGCGAGTTTCGGAACTTACAGGTCTGCGCATTTCAGACCTTCACTTTGAAGAGGGCTTTATTAAAGTAGATGGAAAGGGTGGCAAACAACGACTTGTGCCTATTTCTAAAACAGCAATAAAGGAAATAGAGCTTTACTTCATCGACAGGCATACAATTTCGGTAAAGAAGGGTTTTGAAGATACTGTGTTTTTGAGTAGGAGAGGGACGGCATTGTCGCGAATTATGGTATTTCATATAGTAAAAGTTCATACCGAACTAGCAGGAATAAAGAAAACTGCTAGTCCGCATACGTTTCGCCACTCGTTCGCCACACACTTATTAGAGCGAGGAGCTAACTTAAGAGCAATACAATCAATGCTTGGTCACGAAAAGATTGCAACAACAGAAATTTATACTCACTTGGATAGAGATTTCTTAAGAAGCGAAATATTAGAGCATCACCCAAGAAATAAGAGGAGTGCTAACTCCGAACATTAATCCAATATCACAATTTTAGTAATTAGTAGAAAGCGAGAAGGAAGTTACTATAACTCCCCTTTCGTTGTTAGTATAGAGGCGGGTTGCTTCTTATTAGATACCCCTCGTCGTTGTTACTAGATAGGCGAGGTGCTTCTTAGTAGAGACCCGATGCCTCTCTTTATAGAACCGCCTAATCTCTCTTAGTAGAACCACCCCGTCGTTCTTAGTAGAGACACCTCGCCGATCTACTAAGAGAGAGGAGGGGTCTCTTAGTAGAGAGACGACCCTAAGTGAAGCTTTGCATTTTAAGGAATAAAACACTTGTAGAAATAGAGATACTACCTCTGTGTTAACTGTTGTTTAATCAAGTACTTACTTTGGGGAAGTAGTTTTTTGTTATTGCTATTTCTTTAAGTGAATTTTTTGAATAACAGGATTGTTTTCTTCAAGAGGATTTTCTTCATCAACACTCAATAGAAGATTTACCATTGCATTATCACTGGCTATGTTTGTGCTGAACAAATGCTCTCGTTTCTCTTCTTTAATATCATTATGTACTTCCTTGCAAACGAAAGTTTTATTTTTCTTTTTATCATGAATGCAAAATTTAGCAAAGGCTCCTTCTTTGCCCAGAAGTAAAAACAATAAATTATCATAATCATAAAAACCTCTCAAAAAATATGAAGTTCCTCGCCTTGTGTCAAAGTATTTCCCTTCGCTTATTTCTTCCCCTTGAATATGAATGGTATTTATTAACGAGTCTTTTTGTAAGTAATAAATATTGCTCGATAAATCGTCTAAAACGCAGTAATTCCCATTTCCTTTATGCGTTATGTAACCATTTGTTCGAGGGGTATCTCCTCCTTGAATCTTAATGATTTCAGTGTATTGGTCAGTTTCTCTGTCTAATGAATATAGGCCTCGACGATAATTTAGGTTTTCGAAAAGCATATACAATACATACTTTTCGTCAGTTACATAAAATTCTTGGGGCAAATCCTCTATTCCACTTGTTGAGGAAGTAAATTCAATATCAGATGTATATACAAGTATTTTTTTTGTAAACAAATCTAATATATGGATATTCCCTTTTGTATCTACATCAAAAGATTGAATATAGCTATACTCACCAGGTCCTTGTCCTACTTTATTTAACTTGGAAATGAACTTGCCTTTGTTGTCGAATAAAAATATTGTATAGCTCTTGTCCGATATATAGTAAATCCCATTTTTGTATTTAACGTCCGTTATTTGTCCTATCAAACATTCTTTATTGGTCTCTAATTGAACATAAGTAATAGAGTCGGCTATTTGTGAAAAATAAACATCTTTCTCGTTGCTAAAATCAATATCTACAATTTTGAAGTTGTTGTCGGTTGTAGCTTCTGTTTCTGTTTGTTTTTCACATGACATAGCTGTCAACATAAAAAGGACTGCAATTGCGTAATGATAGATGTTCTTTTTCATACGTAAATTATTATTTTGTTACCAAATGTCAGGAGCATTCTTATGAAATCTTTTATTTAGTACTCCTTAATTAATATTTTTCGTAAAGATAGAGGAAAGAATTTTTCAAAACAAATATTTATTTAAGTATTTAACATTAACTCCTCTTTACAATCTTTAACTGCCCGAGTTTTTCTTCAAACTGTGCTTTCTCGACAACTCAAAGACTTTTTTCAATAACTCAGTGCGGAACAAAAATATCGCAGTGTCTTTTACTTTTAAACTCACTGAGTTTCACCTTTAAAACACCGAGTTTAGCATCGAAACGTACTGAGTTTTCCTCGAATTATAGCACAAAAAAACCGCTAAGAACTATTTCTTAACGGTTTTATACTTTCTGCTTACGCAAAGATACAACAATTGAAGGCGTTTGTCAAGTGCTAATTAACGTGAGTTCGATATAAGAAATTCGATAAAAAATTAGCATAACAGCTAAAGATTGATTATATTTATAGTACTGAATTACAAACAATTAATCAATTTTTGCCATTATGCTAAGCACTGACGAAGTTACTGAAATATTCTATTTAATTGACGAATTTTCAAAAG